>SEDB01000346.1 GCA_004210715.1 Pedobacter sp. | reverse complement strand
ATTGCATCCAGAAACCAATATCCCGAAAGTATCAATAAAGAAATACCTTCAAAGTATTTTAAAAAATACTTCGCCCAGGATGGTAAGTTTTATGGTGTAATCCCTGCTGTTCGCAAGCAGGTTGTTTTTGCTAAACATGATGTGATTAAATCTCCACCGTTCATTAAAAATGATTTGGTAACCTGCCGGAATATGCTGATTTATGTGAACAGCATTTTACAAGAAAAAATACTCTCTATTTTTCATTTTTCTTTGGTTTCGGGTGGTTATTTAATGTTGGGATCGAGTGAAACTGCTTCATCATTACGTGCCGGATTGACTGAAATATCAAGTAAATGGAAGATATACCAGAAAACCGGAACAATTAATTATTCCACTTACAACACCTACAATACTGGTTCGAGGTCGCTTTCTGCTCAAGACAAGAAAAAGACCAATGCCAATGATTTTACATTTAGTCCGATTGAAAAAAACTTCAATCAATTTCTTACGAAAGATTTAGGTTACGTAGGAATCTATGTAGACAAATCATATGTGATGCAGGATGCGATTGGCGATTACCGTCAATTCCTATCTCTACCTGAAGATAAAATTGAGCTAAATATTTTGAAAATGGTGCCGAAAGAAATTTCGATCATTTTAAATACCGCATTGAGAAAAGGAAACAACCTTCAACTTGCTGTTGAGGAGATGGAAACGACCAATGAGGAGCTTCAATCTACCAATGAAGAATTACTCTCTGCCAATGAGGAATTACAGTCAAGCAATGAAGAACTGCAATCTTTAAACGAGGAATTACACACACTAAACACAGAGCATCAAGTTAAGATTAAGGAATTAATTGAGCTTAATGACGATTTAGATAACTATTTCAGAAGTACTGACATTGGACAAATTTTTGTCGATTCGGGCATGTTTATACGCAAGTTTAATGCAGCTGCAATCAGTATGGTCAATTTAATCGAGGCAGATATTGGTCGTTCCATTGAACATATTTCCAACAACATTAAGGCAGAAAATCTTAATATAGATATTCAATCGGTTTTAAAAACAGGGAATGTGGTAGAGAAAGAAGTTCAAATCAAGAACGGAAACAGCAGTTTGATGCGAATCATGCCATATATCAGGAAAGATAAAAAAACGGATGGCGTGGTGATTACTTTTGTGGATATCTCGAAACTAACTGAATTGAGTAATATCATCAGCGGTGTATTTAATGCTAGTTTAAACGGCGTTATTGCCTTCAAAGCCATTAGAAATAAACATCATTTCATTACTGATTTTGAGTGTCTGTCATTTAATGATGCCTCTTTAAAAATACTTAAAAAAGATCAAAAGGAACTTTTTGGCGGCAAAATGCTCGAAAATCTTCCTGAGATTTCTGAAGGAAATCTTTTTAATAAATACATTAATGTTGTAGAAAAAGGCACATCACTTCAGTTTGAATTTAAACTGGCTGATAAAGTTTGGATTGAAATTATGGCTGTTAAAATGGCCGATGGCTTCGCAGCGACAATTACTGATATCACAAAGCAAAAATTATCAGAAGACAAACTTAAACGCAATTATAATGAACTGCTTGGTACGAGAGAGAATTTAAAAGAGTTGAATATCGAACTAGAGCAAAAAATTCTGGAACGTACGGTTAAACTATCCGAAAGCGAAGAGCGCTTTAACTTGGTATCAAAAGCAACTAACGATACCATTTGGGATTGGAATTTAGCTAATAATACCATGTGGCGCAATGATAATTTCGCTACAATGTTTGGCTATGAAAACAACCCAGACAATCAAAATATTTCATTCTTTTTCGACACCATCCACCCCGACGACCGTAAGCGGGTGAAAGACAGTGTTTATGAAGCGATTAATAATGCAGAAACGCAATGGACCTCACAATACCGTTTAAAGAAAGCAGATGGAGGTTATGCCACGATCCTGGATCGTGGCAGTATTTTACTCGATGATAATGGTATTCCCTATCGCATGGTTGGATCAATCCTTGATATTACCGTTTTAATTGACACTGAAACAAAACTCAACTCAACTGAAAAAAAATTCAGAAAAATATTCGATTCGAATGTAATTGGGATGATATTTTCTGATGTTCAAACGGGTAGAATAGAAACGGCCAACAAAGTATTTGTGGAGATGCTTGGCTACACCACTCAAGATTTAGAAAATGGGTTAATTAACTGGCATGATATTACTCCGCCTGATTTTATGCCAATCAGCAAAATATCGGCTGATTTGGTTAAAAATGAAGGCTTCTGTCCACCTTTTGAGAAACAATACGTTACCAAAAGTGGCAAAACTATTGATGTGATGGTTGGTTCCGCGATTTTAGACGATGAGGATGGAAAAGATGCTGTTTCATATATCATCGACATTAGCAAACAAAAACACAATGAAAAGCGTAGAAATGAGCTTCAGAAACTGATTAGAAAACAACAAAAGGAATTTTATAGCATTTTCAAAAAAGCCCCGGCACTAATTAGCATCCGTAGAGGAAAAGATCTTGTTTACGAATTTGTAAATGAGGCTTTTATCCAGTTTGATGGCGGAACTGATTATATTGGCAAAAAACGTTTACAACAAGGATCTCAATTTGAAACGGAAGAACTGATTAATATTGAGAAAAAGGTCCTTTCTACTGGGGAAACCTTTATTGCAAACTCTTATAAACTGCAACAAAAGGATGAAAAAAATGGAAAAATAAAAGATAGCTGGTTTGATATTATTTTAAACCCTGTATTTTCTGACGATGGTGCAATTGATGGTGTGGCATTTTTCGCCTTTGAGGTAACAGATTTGATGATTGCACAGAAGGCAACAAAAGACCTCATGAACAAAAAAGATGAGTTTATGAGTATTGCCAGTCATGAATTAAAAACACCTATTACCAGTATAAAAGGCTATTTACAGTTTGCGTTAAAAATGGCGCAGCAAGAGAAATTTGAGCATATTTCTGGCTTCATCGATAAAGCAACCAAACAAATAGGAAAACTTACTTCTTTGGTTGATGATTTATTAGATGTGACCCGCATCCAGGCTGGAAAGATGGTGTTTACATTATCTGAATTTAATATTAATGAGGTTATTGAAGAATCTGTTGATGGCTTGCAGGGAAGTTTAGGCAACCATTCCGTAACGATGCAGATTGATGGCGATATTGTAGTAAATGGTGATAAAAACAGAATCTTCTTTGAGGGTTTCCGTACGAGATTTTGGTATAGGAATTCCTAAAGATAAAGCTGAATATATTTTCGACAGATTTTTTAGAGTTGAAGAATCTTCACATCTATTTTCTGGACTGGGTTTAGGGCTGTATATCTCAGCAGAAATTATCGACCGCCATGGAGGAAAGATTGGTGTGGAGAGCGAGGAAAACGAAGGTTCAGAATTTTGGTTTGAAATACCAATTTAATAAACAAATAGTTAACAATAATAGGCTAAACTTTTTATTTAAATAAACAGACTGCTTTTTCCCGTAAGAATAGATAATCCAAGATTATAATTCACATTTATTTATGGGCGTAAAGCGATAACAAATTAAAGTGTAATCTTTGTTTTAAATACTTTTACCTGAAATTGTAATCAAAAATAAGTTTACAAATGTTTAATAGTTAACCAAAACCTGGGTACGGTACTGTCGACAAGAATTAGCAACGCTATAATTTAAAGTTATCGCCACATTCTCCAAAGCGGTAAATCATTGGAAGCAATTTCATTGTTAATTTCATCCCAAAACGCCCTGCTAATATCATTTATCCCAGCAACAGTACGGTTTTGTTCTTTATTGG
>SEDB01000345.1 GCA_004210715.1 Pedobacter sp. | reverse complement strand
CAAAAGCATACTCATGAGTGCCACGGCAGTTTTACCGCTTCCTACGTCGCCCTGTACAAGCCGATTCATCTGAACGCCACGCTGGGTATCAATCCTGATTTCTTTAACTACGCGTTTTTGCGCATTGGTTAATTCAAAAGGCAAAAACTCTTTGTAAAAACGGTTTACTTTCTCTCCTACTTTCTCAAAACTGGCACCTTTAAATTTTAGCTGCCGAAGCTGTTTGTTATGAAGCAACTGCAACTGAATGTAGAAAAGTTCTTCAAACTTGAGCCTTCTTTGAGCGGCATTCAAATCCTTCTCATTTTTTGGAAAGTGAATGCTCAATAAGGCCATTCGCTTATTTGGCAACTGATACTTATCGATAACATGTTGTGGTAAATTTTCCGGAACCTGAGGAATTACCTGATCCAGCAAACCGGCAATTAAACGTTGAAGGCCTTTAGAATCGAGGGTGAATTTTTTAAGCTTTTCAGTAGAACTATAAATAGGCTGTAAGGTTAAATTACCTCTTCCTGTCGGCTTATTTTGATACAGTTCCATCTCTGGATGAGAAATGCTAAATGTTCCGTTAAACAGACTTGGTTTCCCAAAAGCCACATAAGCAGTTCCAACTGTAATATGATCTTCAACCCATTTCAAACTTTGAAACCAAACCAACTCCATGATCCCGGTATCATCCTTAAAAACTGCTACAATTCGTTTTGTTCTTTTATCACCAATTACCTTTTTGCTGATTATACGACCAATGATCTGAATGTATTGCGAATCGGGATTAATCTGGTTGATCTTAAAATACTTTGTACGGTCGATGTAGCGAAAAGGATAATGTGCCAGCATATCTTGAAAAGTAAAAAGACCGAGATCCTTTTTCAAAACGTCTGCACGACTTGGCCCTACGCCTTTTATAAACTCTACAGGTGTATCTAAAATCGAATTAAACAAAATCTTCTATGCTTTCTTATAAACAATACCTTTCAGCAATTGCACATTAAAAATAACGATCGATAACAGCAAAAGCAAATAAGCGAAAAGCTGATGTATATCTATTTTTTCGTGGAAATAGAAAAATGCAACCGTAAAAGCCACTATGGGATTGAGATAAATTAATATCCCTAAAGCCGATGAAGGCATGCCTAAAAGCGCATAAGCATTTAGAAACAATGGAATGATGGTAAATACAATCGCAATCAGAAAAATGTGCGACCAAAAAAATGTATCCGTTGGAAATGTATTCGAACTCACTAAGTACATGGGCAACATCATCAATCCTGATAATACCAGCTGAACGCCCAAAAAATTAAACTTATCAATATCCTTAATCACTTTAAGCACAATCACATAAATTGCATAAAAAGTTGCGATTAAAATTGCCCAAAGTACCTCATGCAGAGAACCCGTGGCCAATAGGATGATGCTTACCAAAGCAATCAAAAGTGCTATAATTTTCGCTTTGGTTAATTGCTCTTTTAAAATGATAAAACCACACAATGCTGTTAATAATGGGCAAACCATGTAGGCAAATGCGGCCGCTTTTAAACTAACGCTATTGACTGCGTAAATATAAGTAAACCAATTTCCCGTAATTAGAAAAGCAGAAAGAACGGTTAAAAGTACTAACCTGATTTTTTTAGCTTTTGGCAAATTTTTAAATAAGTCAATGTCTTTTTCGAGTGCGGCTCGTCTGAAAAGTAAAATCGTAGCCCAAACCATCATTATAGAAACAAATATTCTATAGTATAAAATTTCCTGAGGAGAAAATCCTTTGATGTTACGCAAGGGGATAGACATTGTTCCCCATATGATATAGGGAATAATGCCTGCTAAGAAATATTTGGTTTTACTGCTCGCCAACGTTAAGCTACAATGGCGATTACAGAAATTTCTACATTAACATTTTTAGGTAATACAGAAACCTGTACCGTTTCACGGGCAGGAAAATCAGCAGTAAAATATTGACCGTAAATCTCATTCACTTGGGCAAATGTACCCATATCGCTCAAAAATATTGTCGATTTAACTACGTTATCGAATGTTAAGCCAGCTTCTAATAAAACTGCTTTTAGGTTACGCATCACCTGATGTGTTTCTTCTTCAATGTTAACTAGATTGAGTTCGCCATTTTCAGGATTGATCGCCACCTGACCAGAAACGAATAAGAAATTACCAGCTTGTACAGCTTGGCTATATGGTCCAATTGGAGCTGGAGCATTGGTAGTGGTAATGATTTTTTTCATAATAAAATTGATGATTATTTAGCAAGCCATTGAATAAGCTTATAAATGATTCCAGCAAGAAAAATGGTAATGGCCAATGCATTGATAAAGTGCATGATTTTGATATTGATGTTATTTGGCCGATTTGGATTCTTTTTTCTGAAGAAGTACATGATACAAACTTAATTAAAAAGCGTAATTCAGAAAATTAAAAGCCATAAAAAAAGTCCCGATTTGCATCGGGACTTTCTTTTAAACTTTATATTGAAAAACTAGTTTCTAGCAGTTTCAACACGACGGTTTTGGATACGACCTTCTTCAGTATCGTTAGAAGCAATTGGATTAGCTTCACCTAAACCTTTAGTAGCAACTTGACTAGCATTAACACCAGAGTTTACTAAGTAAGTTTTAACAGAATTTGCTCTGTCTTTAGATAATTTCAAGTTATATGCAGCAGTACCTTCGCTTGAAGCGTAACCGTTTACAGTTACTTTACCACCGTTTTCACGTAACACTGAAGATAATTTATCTAAAGT
>SEDB01000344.1 GCA_004210715.1 Pedobacter sp. | reverse complement strand
TTAGATAAGCCCATGCAGAGCGTAACTGCAAATGGTATTACGATTATCAATTTTGGTATGGGTAGTCCATTGGCTGCCACTATGATGGATTTGTTAACGGCCATTAAACCTAAAGCTGTTTTGTTTTTGGGTAAATGCGGTGGCTTGAAAAAGAAAAATCAATTAGGTGATTTGATTCTGCCTATTGCAGCCATTAGGGGAGAAGGAACATCAAACGATTATTTGCCTGCTGAGGTTCCTGCATTACCAGCCTTCGCTTTACAGAAAGCAATTTCTACTACCATCCGTGATCATGGTAGAGATTATTGGACGGGGACATGTTATACAACCAACAGAAGAGTTTGGGAACATGATAAAGAATTTAAAAAATACCTTAAAACATTAAGGGCAATGGCAGTAGACATGGAAACGGCAACTGTTTTTACAACTGCTTTTGCAAATAAAATCCCAGCTGGTGCATTGTTGTTGGTTTCAGATCAGCCGATGATTCCTGAAGGCGTTAAAACTGCAGAGAGCGATAGTACAGTTACAGAAAAGTATGTAGAAACACATTTGAGAATTGGTATTGATTCCTTAAAGCAATTGATCAATAATGGCTTAACGGTAAAACATTTGTTGTTTTAGTCGTTGGTTAATCGTTAGTTAGATCCAATGCCTGAACAGTCGTTCTCCTGAACTTGTTTCAGGGGCTTTGAGGATTTGCTAAAGTTAATGTGGTAGAGAATATTGTCATGTCTGAAGATCGGTTTACCGGTCTTTTTTTGTACTTAACATTCGGAAAATAGCTCTAAATAAAAAAGGACCGACAAATTTGTCGATCCTTTTCTAATATTTTAAAATCTTAGATTATCCTAAGTATGATTTTAAGATCTTGCTTCTTGAAGTATGACGTAAACGCTGTAACGCCTTATCTTTAATCTGTCTTACACGCTCGCGGGTTAGGTTAAATTTTTCCCCAATTTCCTCTAAAGAAAGTGGATGATTTGATCCTAAACCGAAGAATAAAACGATGATTTCTCTTTCTCTTTCTGTTAAAGTAGATAAAGAACGTTTAATTTCTTCTGATAATGATTCATTGATTAATGAACTATCCGTGTTTGGTTCGTGGTTTTCCAATACATCTAATAATGTATTTTCTTCACCCTGAACAAATGGTGCATCCATCGATACGTGACGGCCAGAGTTACTTAAGGTATCAGAAATCTTGTCAACTGTAGTCTCTAAAATATCTGCCAATTCTTCTGGAGATGGCTCACGCTCATATTCTTGCTCTAATTTAGAGAAAGCTTTACTGATTTTACTTAATGAGCCAACCTGGTTTAAAGGTAAACGTACAATACGGCTTTGTTCTGCAATAGCTTGCAAAATTGATTGACGAATCCACCAAACGGCGTAAGAAATGAATTTGAAACCTTTAGTTTCATCAAAACGTTTAGCAGCTTTGATCAAACCTAAGTTACCTTCATTAATTAAATCTCCTAAAGTTAAACCTTGATTTTGATATTGTTTTGCAACAGATACAACGAAACGTAAGTTGGTTTTAGTTAATCGCTCTAATGCAGCCTGATCGCCTTCACGAATCTTTCTTGCTAAAATTACCTCTTCCTCTGCTGTTATTAAATCTACTTTACCAATTTCATGTAGGTATTTATCTAACGATTGACTTTCACGGTTGGTAATGGATTGCGTTATCTTGAGTTGTCTCATTTATACGTTTTGTGTGCTCTTTAATTGTTGAAGTGTGCAAAGTTACGAAATTGTGAAGCAATCCGAAAGGATAAAATGCTGAAAATGTTACTGTTTGCACATGTTTTTTACAGTTTTACTTACAACAAAAATCATTCCAAGAAAGTTTTTGTCATTATTTGCTAACCTCATCTTAATTTAATTGCAATTCGGTTATTTTTTATTGTAAATCAATAAATATATTTTGATTTGTAATAATTTATTTTTTATGTTTGTTGAGTAAATTATTGAAAATATATGACGATATGAGAAATGTTGTACTAAACCAGAAACGCTTGCGTAATGTGTAAACCATATCTCATTAGGTTTTAATTATAGCATCTGCCAGTGTTTTAATCAATCAAAAAAATAATAAATAGACAATTATGAAAAAATCACGCTCTTTAACATTTTACAAGTTCATTGTCGATTCGTCCTGGTATATTGGAATTGTGGTATGTTGTATTTGGACTATCGTTTGTTTAGTTTCGATTGTAGGAGATAAAAAAGTTATTGGAACTGATTTGATTGCATTTGAGCTTCAGTCGAAAATACCTCATCTCAGTATATCTTCAATTAGCGAAGCTTTTAAATTCACGATGGATAAACCAGCAAAAGTTGTGGTAACATTGGAAAATTTCAGTGTTGATCAAATAACAAGTGCCTTTGCGCTTAGCTATTTTGCTTTTTTGATTATTGGCTTGTTATTCTCATTTTATCAGTTAAAACAAATTAAAGATTTGCTCAATGATGTAATTAAAGGAAATATTTTCACTTCCAGTAATGCAAGGCGGTTAAAAGTTTTTGGTATTGTAGAATTAATTTTTATTCCAATTACAGTTATATATTATTTTACAGCTAATACAATCATACAGCATTCTCCCTTATTTAATCATAATTTTAAGCCATCCTTTGACATTCGAGAATTAATAAACCAATTATTGATCCATGGCTTGGAATATTTAATTTTTGCAGGAATATTTGCCTTTGGCTGTAAACTTAAGCAAGAAAACGATTTAACGATATAGCGTATGAACAAAATTATTAAAGTTTTTAGATATGCTGGTTTCAGCCTTTTGGTAATTGGTATTTTCTCTGTGGGAAATCATTTATTTAAATCCCTAAACGATTTCAAAAATGAAAAACTTTCATTCTATGTTGTTGACATGAATGCAAAAAGTAATACGATAAAATTACCAGATGCTGAATTTGAAAATGCGAACATAGGAATTTATCAATTTAAGCCAACATTTATTCAGGCAATTTTATTATCAAATAATAGTATTGCCAGCGATGTGGCAAACGGAATATTTTTTATTGTATTGGGACTGGCTATTCTTTTTATGGCACAATATAAGCCACGAGCACTTGAAGACTTAAAAGAAGATAAATTATGGCAATTTGTTGGTGTGGGCACCATTTTATTTTTTGCTTTGAAGTTTTCTTCATTATATTTCGTAAAACAATATGTTTTAGATTTAACCCTTTATCGATTCGAATATTCGGGTTTAAATGATACACCTTTTGGAATGACCATATTGGCGCTCATTATAGTTTTAACTGTAATCTATGAATTACTTTCTTATTCACGCAAACTCAAACAAGAAAACGATTTAACTATATAAACTTCCCAATGCCAATCATTATAAATTTAGATGTTATGCTTGCTCGTCGCAAAATGTCGCTTACCGAATTAAGTGAGCGGGTAGGGATTACGATGTCTAATTTGTCTATTTTAAAAACAGGCAAAGCGAAAGCCATCCGTCTGGAAACTTTAGAGGCCATTTGCAAGGTTTTAGAATGTCAGCCTGGCGATATTTTAGAGTTTCGCCCGTAGATGTAACCAAAGTGCAATTTGCTTAACCAAATTAAACCCTATAGAATGAAAATACTTTTTGGTTTACACAAGCTTTTATTTACTGTCATACTGAGGCACGAAGCATCTGCCGCCTATGAAACAGATACTTCGTGCCTCAGTATGACAGGGAGTTTCAAAAAGATTGGAGTGATAGTGGGATTATCGAAACCGAAGTAAGCAGAAACCTGATTTTCAAATTCATATTATTTTGATGTGTTTTTTGGTTAGGCTAACCATCACGTCATTGCGAGGCACGAAGCAATCCTAAAGCGCCACAATTAAGTGTAGTAAGATTGCTTTCCCCAAAAATCGGAACAGGGTGTGCCTCGCAATGACGAGAAAGACTATAAAACAAAAAAAAACCTTCCAGTTTGCACTGAAAGGTTTTTATATTTTTAAGACTTCGCTTTAAGCTTTAGTCTTTCTGCTTTAAGCTAATTATGCTTGTTCAGCCAATACTTTAGTTACTAAATCAGCAGCTTCTTTTAAAGCAATTGCCGAGTAAACTTGAAGGCCAGACTCATCGATTAATTTTTTAGCCTCTTCTGCGTTTGTACCTTGTAAACGGCAGATAATTGGCACAGGAATATTTCCGATTTCCTGATAAGCATCGATAACACCTTGCGCAACACGGTCGCAACGAACGATACCACCGAAAATGTTAATTAAGATAGCTTTAACATTCGGGTCTTTCAAAATAATGTTGAAAGCCGCTTTAACCGTTTGAGCGTTTGCAGTTCCACCTACGTCTAAGAAGTTAGCAGGTTCGCCACCAGCCAATTTAATAATATCCATAGTGGCCATTGCTAAACCAGCACCATTAACCATACAACCCACGTTACCATCAAGGTTAACGAAGTTTAGATTAGAAGCACTTGCCTCAACTTCCATTGGATCTTCTTCTGCAGTATCACGCATTGCTGCATAATCTGCATGACGATATAAAGCATTTTCGTCGATATCAACCTTAGCATCAAC
>SEDB01000046.1 GCA_004210715.1 Pedobacter sp. | reverse complement strand
ATCTATTGTTGTGAGTAAACCCTCTTTGCCTTTGGGCTCAATACCGTATCCATCATCAGTCAGTTTCATTCCTGCCAGCAGTTGCTCCTCCTGAATATCGGCCCGTTGTTTAATGAAACTTCCATTTACACCATGAAGTACAAACGCCGCTTGAGGATTAACAACCAACATACTTGCCGTAACAAATACAAAAACACTCTCAGGATAGGTTAATTGAATATTAAAATAATCATCAACTTCAGTTCCTACTCTGTTTTTACCTAAAATTTTATGATAGCTTATTGGTTTGCCAAATAAACTGATGACCTGATCTAAAAGGTGTGGACCTAAATCGTATAATAAACCACTGGCCTCTATGGCTTGTTCTTTGAAAGCTTTTGGACCGATTACGTTTCTATAGCGATCGTAACGCAAATGCATTTCATTAAGCTTGCCTAACTTTCCGCTTGATAATACTTTTTTAATGGATGTGAAATCGCTATCCCAACGGCGATTTTGGTAGAAAATAATTTGTTTTCCTACTTTATCGGCTAGTTCAAATAACTCTTTAGCTTGCGCTGATGTAGCTGTAAAAGGTTTCTCAACTAAAATATGTTTACCCCTAGTTAGTGCTGCTTTTGAATGTTCATAATGAAGATTGTTCGGTGTATTCACTACAACTAGCTCGATTTCATCATCGTTTAGCAACTCATCAACACTGTTATAACTCGTTATAGTCGGATAGTCATTGACTGCATTTTTTTTACTTCGCTCTACAATGGCTTTTAAGTTGAAACCGCTATGGGCATCTAAAAATGGGGCGTGGAATACTTTTCCCGACATTCCGTAAGCCAATAAACCTGCTGTAATTATTTTATTCGAATCTGTACTCATAGAATATAAATGTAGCCAAAAATCCTTTTTAAGAGCGTAACGAAAATGTTTGAATGGTAAAATTTACTTTTTAAAGTCAAAGTTTTGGCTTTCGGCCTCCAACTTTTAGCTTACCTGTTTTTAACACTATCTTTGTAAATATGAAACCATCAGAGATTAACGCCAAGTGGAAAATTTTACAAGAGAGGATCTCACAGGAATTTGATTCAGATTTTCCAGACTTAAAAGTGATGCTCTTTTTAATAGGGGTGCAGGAATTAGGAAAGGGGCCAAAAAAATACAGCAAACGCCAAAAAGAGGAATTGATGCATATTGCAACTTGCCGTTTATTGAGTGAAATGGATTTTTACGAGTTGGAAGGGGTAGATCAGGATGGTTGGCCGCATTGGAAATTAATTAAAGCAATACCACCTTATACCATGCTGGAGCAGGAAATGCTTATGAAATCATTGGTGGTTAGCTATTTTGAAGATATTTATTCTTAAGTAAAAAACCCCGGTGTTTTAGCACCGGGGTTGGATATATAATGACCTCATAGGTAGAGGGGATTTGCAAATATTATCCTTGTGTTTTAGCAGTGTTTTTCAATGCATCGTTAGCAACGATTACAATTTCAACACGACGGTTAGCTGCACGGCCTGCATCAGTTTCATTATCAGCAATTGGCTCAGCAAAACCTTTACCAATGGTTACTAATCTTGATGATGGAACACCTTGAGAAACGGCATAAGCTTTAACAGCTGCTGCTCTTCTTTCTGATAAACCTTGGTTATATTGTTCGGTACCACGGCTATCTGTATGACCAATCACTTTAATATCAGTATCAGGATATTGATTTAATGAAGCGGCTAAACTTTGAACGTTTGTTTTAGCAGCGTCTTTAAGTGCTGTTTTATCGAAATCGAATAGAATACCGCTATCAAATTTTACAATAATTCCTTCGCCTTCACGAATAACTTCTGCATTAGGAATTGCTTTTTGAATTTCTGCAGCTTGTCTGTCCATTCTACGACCGATAAAAGCTCCAGCTGTACCACCAATAGCACCACCAATTAATGCACCAACAGCTGTGTTACCAGCTTTTTTACCAATTAGTGCACCTACAACACCACCTGCTGCAGCGCCAATTCCAGCACCTTTTTGCGTTTTAGTTAAACTATCACAACTTTGAAATGCCATCGACCCAACCGCTAATCCTATACTTAATGTAGCTATTTTTACTTTTGAAATACTCATAATAATCTAGATTTATAATTCTACAACTCGTATTCAAACACAATGCCAAAATAGATGCTAATCACATTTTAATTCATTTTTAATGTTTTAATATCAATAGGAATATTATTGCATACAAAAAAAGGGCTGTCATAATTCACAGCCCTTTTAAATTGTATCATTCTTAGTACAAAAACTAAGCTGAGAAGTAACTTTCAAGTTCTTTTAAAGTATTTTCATCAGTTTTAAAATCTTTGATTACGCTACCTTTCTCTACTAATATGATTCGATTGCAAACATCAGTAACATGATTCAAATCGTGGCTCGAAATAAATGTTGTCATGTTACCAGGATATTCCTTTAGTAGTTTTTTCAAACGAATTTGTGTGGTTGGATCAAGGTTGGCAAAGGGTTCGTCTAAAATTAAAAGTTCAGGTTTCTGCATTAATGCAGCGGCAATACCAACCTTATTCTGATTTCCTTTGCTAAAATCACGGATGTATTTCCCGCTATTTAAAATTTCCCCATTGAAAAATTCCCCATATTGAGTTAGGTAAGATCCTACGTCGGCTACACCCATATTATTTAAACTGCCGATAAAAGTGAAATATTCTTCTGGAGTTAAATAATCAATCAGAAAACCTTCATCTAAAAAAGATGCTGTTTACAACTGTTTTATCGCCATAAACTTTCTTCAAATTTTTTACTTCTAGTATCATAATTATTCTCTAAAGCCTTCGGCTATTTTATAACGTTGTTTTTCAAATTTTGCAGTGATGAGATTTATCCAGAAACCCCGCATTAAAAGCATAATTATACCAAAAATGCCTACGGCAGATAGTCCCCAGTATGGAATATTCAATAAACTAAATGGCAAATAGATTAACATGGGTGTTAGTGCATAGGGAAACATAAGTAGCCATTGTGTGGCACCTGTACCTTGGTAGTTAAAGCTTGCAGCTTTCGTAATGTCTATTCTTTTGTAATTAAATGTGGCCAGATATAGCACGATTACCGTTCCAAAACCAATATTATATAGATAACAAACCAAATGTAAGAAAACCAATTTCCAACTTAAAAAACCATAAAATGTAGATAATAAGCTAATAACGGTAGATCCAATCGTAAATAGTAAAAATTTGGCTTTTATAAAGTTTTTAAAGTTGATTTTATTGCTCAATAATCCATCGAAATGGGCGCTTTGCCAGGCAAACATAAATTGACCGTATATAATAATTGAGACACCAGTCATAAATATTCCGGCAAACATCATAGTGAAAAATGAGTCAGCGTTGATTAGTTTTTCCCTGTAGAACATAAATCCATAAAGAAGAAAGAAAAACCCCAATATAACAGAAGAACGGGAACGTTTATGGCGTAAAATTAATTTCAGTTCCAAAGCTGCAAGTTCTCCGACTTTCCCAAAGCGATTAAGAAAGGCGTAGTCTGTACTCACTTTTTTCTCCTGTTTAGCACCAAGTTCCTCTACATAAAGATTCTTTAGCAGAAAGTCTGAATTGAGTTTGAAAACTGCCAAAGCAATGATTGTAAATCCAAATCCTAAATAAGGTTTTTCGCCAATGGCCCTGAATACAGAATCAGATACATGAATTAAAGATATAAGCTTAAAATATTCTAAAGCACCAAAAATGGCTATTAATATTAAACCGCCCAATGTATAAAGTACGTTGGTAATCGATTTTCTTTTAATGTACAGAATTAAATAATTGTTGAATATGGTAATAGAAAGTATAGAAACAACATACATCACAGCCGCAAAAGCACCATACTCATCAATTATTTCAGTAAAAATAAAAGGGAAGAAAAGAAATATTGGCCAAAGATTAAATGCTGAAAAGAGCGCTTTAATGTTTAAGAAACTAATGATTTTACCTTTCGGGATTTTTAAATGCAGGTATGGAATAATACTTAAAGTAGGGAGTTCTTGTAGTTGCAAGCGCATGATAAAATCTAAGGCAAAATAATACAGAATGATTCCATTAAAACTGGTTAAAATATCTACGCCTTTAAAAATCTTTGGTAGAAATACAGTCATCCCAAAACCCAGGCCTACTGCAACTGCCAGAAAATAGAGCATGAAAAATCCTAATAAAATTTGTGTGGCAATGCTACCACCCCGATTTCTGGATCGCCAGAAAGATTTCCTTTGATGGCTTAAAAAAGTACTGAGCATATATAAGTTTAGTATTAGTTCTATTGGTTAGTAGATGTTTTAGGCTAAATGTTACACTAATAATTGTATTTGTCTTTCCAGTTTTGTTTAAGCTTTTCGCGAAGTTTTTCTTCTGCTGGGTTTTTTCCAGGATCATAAAGTTTTGTTCCGCTTAATTCATCTGGAAAATATTCTTGTGGCTCAAAATTTCCTTCATAACCATGCGAATATTTATAGTCTTTTCCATAACCGATATTCTTCATCAGCTTGGTTGGTGCATTACGGATATGAATTGGTACAGGTAAATTGCCGGTTTGTTTAACCAAGGCCTGTGCATGGTTAATGGCTTCGTAAGAGGCATTGCTCTTAGCAGAACTGGCTAAGTAGGTTACGCATTGCGATAAAATAATTCTCGCTTCCGGGTAGCCAATAACATTTACCGCAGTAAAGCAATTGTTGGCTAGAAGCAATGCATTTGGATTGGCATTGCCAATATCTTCCGATGATAAAATCAGTAACCTTCGGGCGATAAATAAGGGGTCTTCTCCGCCTTCAATCATTCGGGCAAGCCAGTACACTGCTGCATTTGGGTCGCTGCCGCGGATGGATTTGATAAAGGCTGAAATAATATCATAATGTTGCTCGCCGGCTTTATCATAAAGTGCCAGGTTTTGCTGTGCATGAGCAAGAACATTTTCATTGGTTAGTATAATTTTATCGCCACCAATTCCATTAATAGCAATTTCTAAAACATTCAGAAGTTTACGGGCGTCGCCTCCACTCAAACGAATAAGCGCCTCATGTTCTTTGATTGTAATTTTCTTTTCAGCAAGAATTTGGTCTTTTTTTATTGCAGTTTGCAATAAACCTGCAAGCTCTTCTTCGGTTAAAGATTTTAGAATATAAACCTGGCAACGCGAAAGTAAAGCGGAAATGACTTCAAAAGATGGATTCTCGGTAGTAGCACCAATTAAGGTAACCAATCCCCGTTCAACAGCACCCAACAAACTGTCTTGTTGTGATTTGCTGAAACGATGAATCTCATCAATAAATAAAATGGGCAAACCAAGAAAGCTATCTTTTAATGCAGCAGCTTTATCAATCACTTCGCGGATATCTTTAACACCACTATTAATTGCACTTAAATTAAAGAATGGCCGATCTAAAGCTTGAGAGATAATGTATGCCAGTGTGGTTTTTCCAACTCCAGGTGGCCCCCAAAAAATCATGGAAGGCAACTGACCACTTTCTATTGCTTTGCGCAAAACTGCACCAGAACCCACCAAATGTTTTTGTCCAACGTATTCATCAAGATTTTGAGGACGCATTCTTTCGGCTAAAGGGGCTTGATTTTGCATAATCGTAAATATATGAAATTTGATTATTTTGTTGGTGGATTATTGCCAACAACTAAACCTTGAAAACTCAACTTTTATTCTTAGTATGATCGAAAACAATGAATTAGATGCCTGACCCGGAAACCGAAATTTCAATAACTCTTTCTTTAAATCATACCTATTTTTTTGCTCTTATTTTACTGAGAAATTCTGGTGTAAAGCCTAAGTAAGATGCCAACATATATTGCGGTACACGTTGTACAAATTCGGGAAACAATTTATTGAAATTGGTGTAGCGCTCTTCGGCCGTTTGACTGTAAAGATATTTAATTCGGATTTGAGACGCTTGGTGAAGTTTTTGGTAAATCGATCGGAAGTACTTCTCTAGTTTGGGTATTTTTTCGAGTATTTCTTCATAATGTCGGTGTTCAATTGCAATCACTTCGGTTTGTTCGGCGGCCTGAATGTAAAAATCTGATGGTTTTTGAAAAATGAAGCTGGTTAAATCCGAAATCCACCAATTTTCGATGGCAAACTGGGTAGTTTGTTCAGCACCTTTAATGTCTATGAAGTAGAGCCTTAAACATCCTTTTACGACAAAATAGTTTGCACGGCAAGTTTCACCAATTTCATGCAAATAAGCTTTCTTTTTAAACGAAAAAGATTTGAGCAATGAAGCAAGAATTTCTTGTTCCTCCATACTCAAATCTATAAATTTATTAATGTGGTTATATAAAGCCTGGTACATCTATGAAAATTGATTGCACCAAATTAGGCATTAACTTTGGAATTTAAACATTCATTAAAAGGAGTAAACTTTAAGCTCAGCAAGAGCTTCAGGGCCATAATTCTTAAATGCTTTCGTAACAATAGTTGTCAATCCTTTATTATCGGTTGGTTTACCTTTAACTGGCGCTGTTAAATCTTTTTCAGGAACTGTAGTTTCCGTAACTTTAGTTGCAAACCAGGTCATGTTTTCATGTGGAAGCGCTAAACCTAAAATCATCCCAGGCAAGCCGGTGAATGATTCAGGGCCACCAGAAACAGCGATTTGATTAGCGTAATAAGCCACAACATAGACCGAATCCATAATAACTGCATTTGCTCTTCTACATTCGTAACCAGCTATTTCACGGGTCTCATCTGTTATCTTCCAATTAATTTTACGAACACTGTCTTTAACGAGATAAGTTTCTTCATATACATTTTTTTGTGTAATACTGCTTTGAGAATCAAAATTGGTAGCAACAGTGTTTTTCATGTCTGCAAAAACATTTCTGCTTACCCAATTATTATTTACAGGCTCTTCAACTGGTGGCCATTTGTACAAACTTTTATCTTTATTAAAGCTTAAGGTGCTTTTGGTAACTTTAAACTGAGGATTGTTTTTCTTGTATTGTTCATACGCTGGCAGTATCCAGGATTCATTGTCCTTATTGATCCTTTTTTTGATTAAGGCGTACATGTTTGATCGTTTTTCAAATTCGATGACACCATTTTGTACGAAGTGAATATTTTGCGCTTGCAAAGTTTTGCTGATGAAAATAACAGCAAATAAGATGATATATTTTATTGTAGTTTTCATAATGATTATTTTGAAGTTTTTAATCCGCCACCCATTTTGTTAAAATCCCATATTACAGAGAACATGAAGTAACGCATAATGGTAGTGTAACTGCTTTGAGTGATATTTCCGTTATAAGCCGTTCTATCGAATCCAACATTCTGATTTAAAATGTCATTGACAGTCATCATTAATTTAAGGTTCTCAGATTTGAAAAATTTCTTGGTTAATGAAGCATTCCAAAGGAAGCGAGAGAAGGTTTCATTGAATGTTTGTGTTTTTCCTCTAAACTCATATTGTGCGTCTGTAGAAATTTCAAACTTTGCCGGGAACTTCACATTACCCGATGCATAACCATTCCAACCCCATCCGTCACTGTTACCAAAATTACCAATACTCGCTCTTGCAATGTTGTAAGTAGGTCCGAAATTCATATAAAAATTATATTTCTTGTCTACATATTTGTTCAAGTTGATACTCGCATTGTAACTGTAGCTTTTGGTGTTGTTCAAATCGGTTGAACCTACGCCGTTTCTTACAGTGGTAATATAGTTATATGATGAATTTCCATTTCCACCCAAACCAATACCAACATTCATATCTATTCCATTAATTTTTCTACTGGTTTGTCCATAGGCATAAAAATTGCTTGACATTTTATCGTTAATATTTACTGACCTGTAAGTGCTTCGTCCCGATTGAGCATCTGTAGTAACATCACTTACAATCGGATTAGCTGTAAATGAGTACGATCCATATACGTAAACGTTTTGATTGGTTAACACTTTATAAGAGTTGTAATTTGCGTTGATGCTGCTTCTAAATGAAGGTCTTAAATCAGGGTTACCCAATGAAATATTTAAAGGATCAGTATTTACCCTAACTGGCTGTATTTGATCTAAAGATGGTTGATTTGTATTACCATTATAGCTTATTCTAAAAGATTTCTGTTGAGAAAACCGATATTGATATGATGCCTGTGGCATGTAATTCACAAATTTACGGTTATAAGTTACATTGTTATAAAGGTCAGTTTGTTTAAAATCTACCCCACTAAATTTTGAACCAAAATTGATGATCGTTTTGCCCTTTTTATAATTGAAAATGGCTCCACCCTGATTGATGATTTGATCCAGTTCATAATCATTACTAAATTCTGTATCTAAAATATCGTAATTGCCATTTGCAGATTGGTTAAAAGATTTACGATCTGATTTTCCATTCATTAAACTTAAACCATAATTCACAATAACAGTCATTGTTTTTGATAAAGGCTCAGTATATGCCAAATTCGTTTTGAAAGCGCTATTGGTAATGTCGTTAACTTTGTATTGGTTAATTAAACTATCTCTGCGTCCGGTAGTTTCATAAAATGAGTTGGCCGAATTTAAATAACCATCACTGTTACTTTTTGTGATGGCTTGGTTTAAGTTTAATGAAAACGTACGCCCTTTTTTCTGGAAACGTTTAGTCAATAAAGCATTCATGTTAAACATTTGCTCATCCACTTTATTTTTTAGCGTTCTTTTTGTGGTATTTAATAAATTATCATTGCCATCGGTACTCTCAGTGTTGTACTCATTGAACGTATTACTTTGTTTTAAAGTCCCATCAATACCTACTTTTAGTGTTAGGGTAGAGTCAAGTTTAACTTCATAAGTTGCATCGAGTTTTTGTCTGAACATATCATTATCATTATACTGATCGGATACGTTATTAATTACACCTGAACTCAAATTATTCTGACTAATTGTATTTCTATCTCCTTTAACCCTTATAGAACCTATTTTATAATTCGTATTTAACGATTCTTTGTCTTTATTCCATTTGCTATCGAAATGCAGACCTCCGGTTCTGGCCACAGGAATCCCCTGGCCATTATATTGTCCGTCGTAACTATCAAAATCATCTGAACCACCAACACTGAAATACATTCCTCCATCTTCAGACATTTGCATGCCACCAGAGCCGCCGTATTTATCTCGATCATCCCAACCTAAACCAACTGTTCCGTTGTTTCCTAAAATTCCGTAGGCAGAGAATTTTTTCTTGCCCCAGAATTTGTTGAACATGAATTGCCCGTTATAGAAATCATCTGTTCCGTAACCACCTTGAATTTTTCCGAAATAGCCATTCTTTTTGTCCTCTTTTAATTTTACGTTTAAGGTTTTGGTTTTTTCGCCATCATCAATGCCTGTAAAACTAGCCTGGTCGCTCGCTTTATCATATAGCTGAACAGATTCAACCATATCGGCACGAAGGTTTTTGGTAACCAGGGTAGGATCATCACCGAAAAACTCTTCTCCATCTACCAGTACCTTTTGAACAGTTTTACCTTGGGCAGTAATTTTTCCATCCTTGTCTATCTGGATTCCAGGAAACTGTTTTATCAAATCCTCAACTTTAGAATTTGGTTCAATATTAAATGCTTTAGGATCAAATTCAGTGGTATCGCCCTTAATCTTCATCGCCGCCCGGTTTCCTTTTATAATTACATCAGCCAAAATTTTGGCCATGCCTGTTAAATTAATTTTACCATAATCTTTTATTTGCTTGGTAGAATCGAGCGTAAAATGATCAACAAAATCGGCGTATTTAGGGTAAGAGACCAGCAAAATAAATTTGCCGCTTTTTATACCACTAAGTTCAAAACTTCCGTTTTCTGCCGATCGGGTATATTTTACCAAAGTAGAATCTTTGGCGTTTAAAATGGCGATGGATGATCCTGCGAGCAATGTGGTTGATGCAGTGTCAATCGTTCGACCTTTAATGGAGTGGAGAACTTGTGCTTTTGTGCTAAAAATAATAGACACGATTGAGCACAGCAATAAGAGTAGGCGCTTCATAGATTTGATTAGTTTTGTTTTGCACGAATATAAAACTAATATGTTAGTTAGTTGTTAAGCTTTAACCTTTTTTAACAATCGTCTCAGATACATTACAATAGGCGCTATTTTTTTGACAGCATTTGTTTCAATAGGAAGGAAGTTCATATCAAAACAAGAAATATTGATCTAACTAAGCTGATATTAAAATCGATCGGATGCGGAAATTTTTGTAATCAAATCAAAAAAGAAGAGATCGCTACCTGCTTAAAAACAAGTAGCGATTTATATTATGGATTTGTAGACCATACAGAAGCATCTTTTAGAAAAACTCTTCTGTTTAATTTTAACTGAGATACAATCAATTCGGCCAAGTCTTCTGGTTGCATTACTTTATCAGGATTGCCATCAGTTAACTTTAAATCAATCGCCATATCTGTTGCTGTTGTACTTGGAGCCAAAGCCGTAACGCGAATATTATGTTTACGCATTTCTTGCATTAGCGATGTAGATAGTGCGTTAACCGCTGCCTTTGAAGCAGAGTAAGCACTGGTTACAGCCGCCGGACTGAATGCCGATGAACTTGAAATGTTAATAATATCTCCGGTCTGCTTTTCGATCATTGCTGGCACTACAGCACGGGTTACATAATAAGTTCCCAGCAAGTTGGTTTGTATAACGTTTTGCCAATCTGTAGGTTCCATTTCCAAAAACTTTGCGAATTTTCCTACACCAGCATTGTTGATCAAAATATCAATAAAACCCAATTCAGATTGAACCGTTTTTACGGCATCATTTACTGAATTGATGTCGCTCACATCCATGGTGGCCACTGCAATTTTAACGTTGTATTGTTTTAAATCTTCAGCCAATTCATCCAAACTGCTTTTTGTTCTGGCAACTAATGCAACATTTACGCCTTCTTTAGCTAAGGCAATAGCTATTGCTTTACCAATGCCTTTACCGGCACCAGTTATCAAAGCATTTTTTCCTGATATGTTTTCCATTTTAGTTTTGTTTTTAACCATCACGTCATTGCTCAATGACGAATCTTTTATTACAAATCGAACTTTATGCCTTGGGCTAATGGCAAAGTATTTGAATAATTAATGGTATTTGTTTGCCTACGCATATACGCTCTCCAGGCGTCAGATCCACTTTCTCTTCCTCCGCCAGTTTCTTTCTCGCCACCAAAAGCACCACCTATTTCTGCTCCCGACGTGCCAATGTTCACATTCGCGATTCCACAATCAGATCCTTTTGCTGATAGAAACTGCTCAGCTTCCCTTAAATTTAAGGTCATAATCGCTGATGATAAACCCTGCGGAACGCCGTTTTGTAAAGCAATAGCCTCATCCAGTGTTTTGTATTTAATCAGGTATAAAATGGGTGCAAAAGTTTCGTGCTGCACAATTTTAAAATCATTTTGAACTTCGGCAATACAAGGTTTTACATAACAACCACTGCTATAATGATCGCCAGTTAAAACGCCACCTTCTTTAATAAATTTACCACCTTCAGTCTTGCATTTTTGTATCGAATCAAGATAGGCTTCAACAGCGTCGGTATCAATTAGTGGTCCTACATGGTTATTTTGATCCAATGGATCGCCAATGCGCAATTGATCATAAGCTTTTACCAGCTTTTCTTTAAACGCATCATATACACTTTCGTGGATAATTAATCTTCTGGTTGAAGTACAGCGCTGTCCTGCAGTGCCCACCGCACCGAAAACTGCTCCAATTAAACTCATGTCTAAATCTGCATGTTCGGAAATAATGATGGCATTGTTACCGCCCAATTCCAATAAGCTTTTGCCTAAACGGGCGCCAACAGCCGCACCTACTTGCTTTCCCATACGTGTTGATCCCGTTGCCGAAATCAGTGGTACACGACCATCATTGGTCATCAACTCTCCAACTGTTCTATCGCCAATGATCAAACTGCAAACCCCCTCAGCTACATCATTAGCCTTGAAAACTTTTGCAATAATATGCTGACATGCAATGGCAGTTAAGGGTGTTTTTTCTGATGGTTTCCAGATGCAAACATTGCCGCAAACTAATGCCAATGCCGAGTTCCATGCCCAAACCGCCACAGGAAAATTAAATGCCGAAATGATTCCAACGATTCCCAGTGGATGCCATTGCTCGTACATGCGATGGCTCGGACGTTCACTGTGCATGGTTAAGCCATAAAGCTGTCGCGATAATCCCACAGCAAAATCGCAGATATCGATCATTTCCTGCACTTCGCCAAAACCTTCTTGCAAACTTTTGCCCATTTCGTAAGAAACCAAAGTGCCCAAGGCATCTTTATTCTCCCTTAAAGCGTCGCCAAACTGACGAACAATTTCGCCCCTTTTCGGCGCAGGAACAGTTTTCCAGTCTGCAAAAGCCGACTGTGCTTTAGCAATAATTGATTCATAATCTGCTGTTGTAGCTATTCTGCTTTCAGCTATAAGTTTGCCATCAACTGGAGAAAAACTTTTTAAGGTTTCAGCGTTTGATTCACCTCCCCAATTGCTCCCTGTACTAAAAGCAGCATTACTTTCCTTAATGCCAAGTTTATTTAAAATGGATTGAATATCTGTATTCATATATCTAACGATTTACACAAAAAAACAAAAAATTAACATAAAGCAAGTTACATTTGACACGATACTTTATCACAATTCTTAATATCTTGCTTTAAATGCAACTGACTTATTAAATTATAAAATATGAATAAAAAATTTTTGGCTTTTAGCACCATAATTGTCTCTTTTTTTGTGGCAAACACGCTATCAGCTCAGGAAAAAGCTACTGAAAAATCAGCAAAATTATCTGTTTACCGCGTAACGCCAGCCAAAATAAATGACTTGGTTCATACCAAGCTTGATGTTTCTTTCGATTATGCGAAACGATATCTGTACGGCAAAGAATGGATCACTTTGAAGCCGCATTTTTATGCAACAGATTCATTAACGCTTGATGCACAGGGTATGGATATTAAAACGGTTGCACTGGTTGGTACAAAGGGAAACACACCTTTAAAATTTGATTATCGCGATAACAAACTTTACATCACATTAAACAAGAAATACACCAATACCGAAAAATATACCGTTTACATTGCTTACACGGCAAAGCCGGATGAACTAAAAGTTCAGGGAAGTGCCGCAATAACAGATGCTAAGGGTTTATATTTCATCAATCCGGATGGGGCAGATAAAAATAAACCAATCCAGATCTGGACACAAGGTGAAACCGAATCTTCATCGGCCTGGTTTCCAACCATTGATAAGCCAGATCAAAAGACTACGCAAGAAATCTCGATGACGGTTCAATCGAAATATACCACCTTATCGAATGGTAAACTCGTTAGTCAAAAACCTAATGCCAATGGTACACGTACAGACACCTGGAAGATGGATTTACCGCACTCGCCCTATTTATTTATGATGGCGGTAGGCGATTTCAAAATTACTAAAGACACATACAAAGGTAAAGAGGTTAATTACTACCTGGAGCCAAAATACTCGCCGTTTGCCAAACAGATTTTTGGTAAAACACCTACCATGATGAAATTCTATAGTGATGTTTTGGGCGTAGATTATCCATGGAATAAATACGCACAAGTAGTGGCAAGAGATTATGTTTCCGGTGCGATGGAAAATACCACGGCAACATTACACGGGGAACACATCCAAAAAACTGATCGTGAGTTATTAGATGGAAACGAAGAAGGTACAATTGCGCATGAACTTTTCCACCAGTGGTTTGGCGATTATGTTACAGCAGAATCATGGTCTAACCTAACCATGAATGAATCATTTGCCACTTTTGGCGAAATCATTTGGCATGGATACGATGCAGGAAAAGATGCGGAGGATAAATCCCGTTATGAGAAATTACAATCTTACATCAATTCTACTAAAAATGGCGATAGCCCTATTTTGGCTCGTTTTTACTACAATGATAAAGAGGATATGTTCGATAATGTGAGCTATGCGAAAGGCTCAGTGATTTTATATGCAATGAAAAATCAAATGGGCGATGCTGCTTTTTATAAAGGTTTAAACAAATATTTAACCACTAATGCTTTCAAAAATGGCGAAACCCATCAGTTACGCCTGGCTATGGAAGACATTACCGGAAAAGACTGGAGCCCATACTTTAACCAGTGGTATTATGCAGGAGGGCACCCAATTTTGGCAGTTGATTATGGCTATGAAAACGGAAAGGCTACCATCAAAGTAAAGCAAACGCAGGATGCAGCCGTGCAAACATTCTCATTGCCTGTTAAGGTTAACATTTATGCCGGTGGGCAAAAAATAACAAAAGAGATATTAATCAATAGTCGTGAACAGACTTTTTCTTTTGAGGTGAGTGCTAAGCCCGAGTTAATCGATTTCGATGCGGATAAAATCATTGTTGGCGAAATAAACGACAATAAGGTTGCTGAAAATTATTATTTCCAATATAAAAATGCACCAACTTATGCCAATAGGATTGAAGCTTTACAATTTATTATGCAGAGTAAAGCTAAAAGCGGTCAGCAGATTTTGTTAGCTGCTTTGAAAGATAAATCTGGAGATTTAAGGGCTTTAAGTATTGAAGGCTTGAACTTAGATGATGCTGAAATTAAAGCTGCGGCTTTGCCAATTTTATTACAAATGGCAAAAACGGATAAGGATACGGAAGCTAGGGCTGCGGCAATTACTAAATTGGCCGAAACAGGCGATCAAACTTACAAGGCATTGTTATTGGATGGTGTGAAAGACAGATCTTACCGTGTAATTGCAGCCTCAGTGGCTGGTTTAACTAAAATTGCGCCACAAGAAGGTATTACTGCACTTTCTTCACTGGATCAGGATACGAAAGATCACATTGCTTCTTCAATTGCTTCTTTATACATCAGCGATCCGAAAGATGAACATCAGGCATTTTACGAAAATATTATGGCTACCGGCGATCGCAATAAAATCTTCGCAGTAATTGGTCAATATTTTCAATATTTAAGGGCTAACACAAATCCTACAGTTACCGAAAAAGGTGTGAAAGGTATTAGTGCTGTTATTGAAAGACTTAAGCTGCAAAATTACTTAAATAAACAGCTTTCGAGTGCTTATGCAGCCAC
>SEDB01000343.1 GCA_004210715.1 Pedobacter sp. | reverse complement strand
GATGTTAATATTGTTTTTGTTCATCAAGCCAATGGCAAAATGGATACCGCCATCATGAAACGTTTATTTAAACTTTACGGAAAAGACACTGTCCCTGAAAACTTAGTGCCTATGACCATTTCCTGGCTCGGAAATAGCTCAGTTGCAACTGTTCCAACATTATTAGATTTAGTTTTAAAAGAGCAAGTTAAGGGTTACAAAGTAAAAGCCGGAGATGTTGCCGTATTTGCATCGGTAGGTGCTGGCATGCACATTAACGCATTCGTTTATCGCTTTTAATTAAGTCTCTTTAAACCTGCTTTTGCCTGGCTTTCAATACTGCTTTCATATTCATGGTTTTTCATGGAAATAGCTGTATTGAAAGCCTCTTTTGCTTTAGCAGTATTCTTCCGCTTCTCATAAACCTTGCCCATTTGCAAAGCCGCATTTGCAGCAAAATAATATTTCAGCGTTTTACCTTGATTAATAGTCGCCTGGTAAGCCGTTAAAGCCTGGTCATCTTTTCCCAAATCATCATAAATTCGACCTAAGCGATAATTAAATTCCGTTTTATCTTTATCGTTAGAGAAATCGTTTGTGTTTTTATCAGATAAATACTGTAATGCCTTGCTGAGATATCCTCCATCATATAACAACCTGGCTTTTAATAAATCAATTGACGGTACAGCCGCACTGGCTTCATTTTTAGCTTGCTTATCCTTTTCATTATAGGTGTAGCCATTATTGGTTACTTTCGTGATGTAGTTCGAATAGCCGTTTTTATCCCCTTTTAGCAGCGAAATCCAGCCTAAACGAAGATTAGTGTCCTTGATATAATTCACGCCCTTATTTGCTTGCAGAAAACGATTAAAATAGGTAGTGGCTGAAAAGTCGAGTTTGTTCAAATGAGCAACTCCCTCCAGATAATCTAAATAAGGAAAAGGTTGATATAAATTACCCTCTGGTTTTTTTGAAAGAATGCTGATGGCCTCGTCATTATGTGCATTTTTAATGCAAACATAACTTTGCAAGTAACTTTTAAGCAAACTGGTATCGGCAATTCTTTCCGTATATTTCATCGTTTTCGAATAAGCTGATGAACTATGTGCTACATCAGTAAGCACATACGCATAATAGAAAATGACTTCATCGTAAAAGGGTTCATATGATGATTTTGGAAGATTTTGCGCCAGTTTTTCAAACATGTCCAATCCATTTTGCATATTCCCTTTTATACCGAAAGTAGATAATGCTGTTTTTAATGCGCCATCGGGCATATTTCCAAGGACAACATTGATTAGGCCTAATCCCTTTAAATTAAGATGGAAGTTTGGAAACTTTTTGGCGTTATCCTGCAACAAACTATTTGCTCTCTTGATGCACATCGCCGCATTAAAATACTCTCCAAACCTTCCATGAATAAGCGCCCACTGCAAATTAATTTCAGCCTGGGCGTAAAGGTAATATGGAGAGGTCTTGTCGTCATCACTTATTTGATCCAATCTACCTGACTTATTACCTTTTAACCGGTCAAAATCGGCCTTACTTTCAGATGTGATGATCGTAAAATAATCTACATAATTCTCTAATAGCGGGATGATGGAATTTTTAGGATGCTGTCTCTTTTCTGTTGAAATGTATGCTTTAGCATTACCCAACTTAAGTTCAAAAATACTTCTGTATGCATTTAAACAGTTGGCATTAAAATCAAAATTTGCAAATAGTGATAGTGGTAGCGAGAGTAAAAGGGAGAACGTAGTCAGGCGAAAAAATTTCATCATTAGAAAGGGTATTCATTATACTGCCGAATGGAAACAGAAATTCACATTTTAAAATATCTACAATTAACGCAAAAAACTTATTCTTGTTTTGTGTATAAACAAAAAACGTCCCGATTTTTATCGAGACGTTTTCATAATAATTTTTAAGATGCTTATATCGCTTCTGCTACTTCCTGAGTTAAAGCCTCATCAACCAAAATACGACCACAATGTTCGCAAACGATAATTTTTTTACGTTGACGAATATCTAACTGGCGTTGAGGTGGAATTTGGTTAAAACAACCCGAGCAAGAATCTCTATCGATAGTTACAACAGCTAAACCGTTAACCGCATTTTTGCGTAAACGTTTATAAGCCACTAATAAACGTTCCTCAATTTGAGGCTCTGATTTATCAGCTTTCTTTTGCAAATCTTGTTCTTCCTTTTCAGTCTCAGAAGTAATTACATCAAGCTCACCTTTTTTGATATCTAAATCTTTCTTTCTTCCATCCAATTCAGCTTTAGCCGCTTCATAAATTTCAGTTTTAGAAGTGATTTCAAAACCGTGTTCCTTAATTTTTTTCTCAGAAACCTGAATATCTAATCCTTGAATTTCAATTTCTTTAGTTAAAGCATCGTATTCACGGTTGTTTTTAACTTCTTTTAATTGAGTATCATATTTTTTTATTGCTGCTTGAGCATCTTTGATTGTGTTTTTACATTAAAACAAGTAATTAATTGGGTTTGTATTTTGCTCCGTTAAACGGATTGCAAAGTTAGTAAATTTTTTCTGAATAATTTCAAGCAATAAATTTGAGGTAAATTGTTCAGTTTCAAAGTGTCCGATGTCGGCAATGATGATTTTTTCCTCCGCATCAAAAAACTCATGGTATTTGAAATCTGCAGTGATGAAAGCGTCTGCTCCGGCCGCCATGGCATCCTTTAAAAGAAAACTTCCTGATCCACCACAAACAGCCACTTTTTTGATCCTTTTCGTGATAACACCTGTGTGTCTAACCACTTTAGCCTGCATCCTGTCTTTAACCAAATGCAAGAAATCGTAAGCATCCATGTCATATTCCAGCCATCCGACCATTCCGGAGCCAACCAACTGATGTTTATTTTCCAATTTATAAATATCGTAAGCCACTTCTTCGTATGGATGATTTTCGAACAAGGCAACTAAAATTTTCCTTTCTACCTGCGTGGGATAAACCATCTCAATCCGTACTTCCGACTCTCTGTGACGGACACCTTTTTCGCCGACAAAAGGATCGGAATCTTCATTACCCTTAAATGTTCCGAAACCATCGGCATTGAAACTACACTCGCTATAATTACCAATATTGCCACCGCCAGCATAAAACAAGGCTGAACGCAACTGCTCTGCCTGTGCCTGCGGACAATAGGTAACCAGTTTTTTCAGCAGGCCTGGTTTTGGCGAAAGCACTTTTGTACCAGTTAAACCCAAACGTTCGCATATTCGGGCATTTACACCGGTATGAATCGCATCCAAATTGGTATGAATGGCATATAACGCAATGTTGTTTTTTATGGCTTTGAGTACAACCCGCTCCACATAGTTTTTGCCGTTCAGTTTTTTTAATCCTTTGAAAACAATGGGATGATGGGTGATGATGAGATTACAACCTGTTGAAATCGCTTCATCTACAATAAAGATATATAATTTGGTGTTTTTGCGGGAAGAGAATTAATATTAAAACCACCCCCAAATCTCAATGTCGTTAACTTTAGCACAAATGTCGTCAGTTTGGGCATAGTCGAAACCAATTCGATAGTTGAAAGCAAAAATTTAGCGGTCCTTCGACTACGCTCAGGATGACAATGCTCAAGTATCACAATCCATGCCACCTAAACCCGATAGCAATGAAAAGCCCGCAAACCCGATTCTTCATCGGGTGCGGACTTGTAGTGTATAGCGGGACGTGCTTTGAAAAATGATTCTGCCCTTGCTTTTCAAATTATTGAAAAACTTACGAAGTCTTCCGGCGCTCTTGGCATTAAAACTTCGTAAGTTAAAGTGAATTAAATTATGCCTGTTGAAAGCCGCCGCCCATTCTTACCATTTGCAAACTTTCAAAAACCATTTTCTGGTTGTATTCAAAAGTTAGGCTTTTATGGTTGATTACGTCTACGATCGTACCTATTGCACATAAACCACCCGTAAAGAAGTATAAAATACCCATTCCAATTTGGCCGATTACGAATCGGTGTATCCCCGCAAATCCTAAAAAACCAATTAGGGCCAGCAATAATATTTCTGATGGTTGCTTTCTGCGGCTTCCGTAAATCATTAAGAAATTACGCAATTGCTGTTCGTTTAAACCTGTAGTTGCTTGTTGTAAGTAAGCGTATTCTTCTGGCGTTATACCTGGTAACGACATTAAAGGTGATTGAAATATATCCATGGTTTCTATGTATTTGTTGTTAAAATTCTAAATTTATTTTTATTTCTGATCAATGTGTAAATTCTGTAAACTATAATTAAAAGTGCTGGAAAGCCAAACCAATGTTGGGAAAAACTCTCGGTAAATTCGCCATGAAAAATGTGACTAAT
>SEDB01000342.1 GCA_004210715.1 Pedobacter sp. | reverse complement strand
TTTCCAAATGCCATCCATCACGAAGCAGAAATTGCGATGGAAATTCCTAATGTTCCGGCAGGGAATTTAAAAGTTCGAATGAGCAGATCATCTCCTGGACGATACGCAACACATGAATTTGGTAAAAATGTTTATCAGTTAAAAGCATTTGATGGTAATGGCAAAGCCTTGTCAGTTAAACAAACCAGTGGCGATGTTTATGAAATTCCCGAACACGGAAATGCAGTAAAAATCACTTATACTTTATTTGGTAACTGGATTGATGGTACTTACGCAGGCTTCGATGAAACGCATGCGCACATGAATATACCGGCAACTTTTGCTTTTCCGGTTGGAATGGACACTCGCCCAAGGCTAGTTCAGTTTAAGTATGCTGAAAAGCAAAACTGGAAGGTGGCGACACAGTTGAAGCCGATGGGTAATGACACTTTCTTTGCCCCAAATTTCCAGTATTTTATGGATAGTCCGATTGAGATTGCCAATTATAAAACTGCTAAATGGGACGTGAAAAATCATGACGGTAAGGTGCAAACCATACATTTAGTGGCTCATTCTAATGATACTCAAGCGGCCATTGACAACTATGCAAACATGTTAAAGAAAATGGTTGATGAACATTATGCGGTTTGGAGAGATTTCCCGACCTATGATTATGGGAATTATTATTTTCTGGAAGATGTTTACCCAGACAATGCCGGTGATGGAATGGAGCACCGAAATAGTACCTCTATCGTTCAGCGTACCCCAAAAATTGAAGGCTACGAATCAAATTTATTGGGAACTTTTTCTCACGAATATTTTCACAGTTGGAATGTAGAACGGTTACGACCAAAAACATTAGAGCCTTTTAATTTTGAGCATTCAAACATGAGTAATGAACTTTGGCTAGCTGAAGGTTTTACACAATATTATGGTGGCTTATTGCTAACCAGAGCTGGTTTGAAAACGGTGGATAATGCTGTTCAGGCCTTTAATGGAATGGTTAATTCCGTATTGAATTCTCCAGGAGCAAAAAATTTCTCACCAATTGAAGCCAGCCGTTACGCTGTTTTTGCTGATGCAGGCGTAGCGATCGATCAAACCAATAAAAATAATATTTTCCTTTCGTATTATACTTACGGAGCAGCCACAGCCCTTGCTCTAGATCTTCGTTTGCGTTCCGAATTTAAGCTTACCCTTGATGACTACATGCGGGCATTGTGGAAAGCTTATGGCAAACCTGAAATTGCTTACACCGTTCCGGATTTAGAAAAGACTTTAGCTGAACTGACGAAAAATCCATCATTCGCCAAAGAATTTTTCTCGAAATTCATTTACGGAAAAGAGAAAAACGATTATGCCAAACTACTTTTAAATGCAGGTTTGGTTTTGCGTAAGGGAAACGCAGGCAAAGCTTACACCGGTTTCGGTAGGGTTAATGTTGCCGATGGAAAAGTAAGCTTGCCACAAACCTTAATTGGTTCTCCCGCTTACCAGGCGGGGCTTGATGATGATGATGTAATTTTAACTATTGATGGTACAGAAATAAAAGATTTAGCTGGTATTAACGCCATTACCGATGCCCATAAACCTGGCGACGTTGTTTCCATCACCTACCTTTATCGCGGAGAGCAAAAAACAACCAAATTAACTTTTGCCGAAAATCCGATGTTGGAAATCGTTTCCATCGAAAAAACTGGCGGAACTTTAACGCCGGCCATGCAAACTTTCAGAGATAATTGGTTAAACTCGCAGGTAAAATCTAAATAAGACTTTAAAAATATAAAAAATGAAAAAACTATTGCTCTTTACACTTGTCGGGATGGCAGGGTTACAGGTAAATGCTCAAAATATCGACAAAATCATTACCAGAGAATATACCGACCATCTGATCAAAACTTTGAGTAGCGATGACATGCAAGGCCGTGCTACTTTCACGCCAGGTATTGATAAGGCCGCTACTTTTATCGAATCGGAATTTAAAAAGATTGGATTACAGCCGCTAGCCGGAGAGAAAAATTTCCGCCAGACTTTTTATAAATATCAGGTTGCCAACGTAAGTAAAACCATTAAAATTGATGGGAAAGAGATTGCTCCCGAAAACTTGATTTTGGCTGGTGCTAATGAAGAGAACATCACTTTGGATAAATCCAATGCAAGCGTGGTTGTGCTGGATCCGGAGAAGCCATTTGTAAGCCAGTTCAGATCGATGCTTTCAGCAGGCAAAAATCAAATCATTTTGGTGGATGAAAAATTTGCAGAAAATTTTAAACGCTATAAAGCTTATTTTGATAAACCAACCACTTTAGATGAAAAAGACATGGGTGCTGGAAAATCTGCGGTTCAGGTTTTTGTGTTGGGTGCAAATAAAGCCGACGATTTTAGCGTGGTTTTAAAAGGTAAGGTATCGAAAATGCCTTTATTCAATGTGGCAGGCGTAATTCCAGGAAAATCAAAAGCCAAAGAACTGGTGGTTTTTTCAGGTCATTACGATCATTTAGGCTTTCAGAAAACTGTTAATGGAGACAGCATTGCCAATGGAGCAGATGATGATGCTTCGGGAACAACTGCAATGATTGCTTTGGCAAAATACTACAAAGCGCAAAAGAACAATGAACGTACTTTGATTTTTGTGGCCTTTACCGCTGAAGAAATTGGTGGTTTTGGCGCAAAGTACTTTTCCAGTAAATTAAATCCTGATGATGTAGTTGCGATGTTCAACATCGAAATGATTGGCAAGGATTCTAAATTCGGTAAAAACACCGCTTTCATTACTGGATACGAAAAATCTGATTTCGG
>SEDB01000341.1 GCA_004210715.1 Pedobacter sp. | reverse complement strand
GGTACAGGTTACGATATTGCAGGAAAAGATTTGGCTGATTCAACTTCATTTACCGAAGCGTTGTTTTCCGCAATTCATATCGTTAAAAACCGCAGAGAGCAGGAAGAAATGTTGAGCAACCAATTACGTGGTGGCGGAAAAGTGGTAGAAACGCAATTCGATATTAAAGACGATGCATCTTAAGGCTTCAAGCTTAAGTTTTTGCTAAAGATTTTTTAGAAAAGCATGGTCTGGTGTTTCATCAGTTCCGACAGCCCTGCTATTCGTTTCTCCCGATGAAAATCGGGATTCACTGCTATCAGGTTTATTTTGGTTAAAATTGTGCCTCAAATAAAAAATGACTAGCACCAAAACAACTAAATACATTTTACCTATCATCGTGATTTCGCAATTTCTTTGCACTTCATTGTGGTTTGCGGGCAATGCTGTACTGCCAGATATTATTCAGAATTTTCCAGGCGAAACCAATCTTTTAGCCAACCTAACCAGCATGGTTCAGTTTGGTTTTATCAGCGGCACATTGGTATTTGCATTTTTTGCCATAGCTGATGCTTTCGCCCCATCAAAGGTTTTTTTTACTTGTGGAATTGCAGCTGCGCTTTTCAATTTAGGCATTTGCTTACCAATCAATGATGTTCATCTGTTGCTATTATTCCGCTTTATGAAAATAGCCTCCGATTATTTTAAAGATGGCTTAGGGAAATCATTGGGCTTTTTAGTAGGCGCATTGGTTTTAGGCACTGCATTTCCACATCTACTTAAAACCGTTACATCAAAATTTCCATGGGAATATGTAATTTATGCTACATCAGCTCTATCTGCAATAGGTGCAATATGCATCTTGCGTTTTGTGCCAAATGGCCCTTTTAGAGTAGCCGGACAGAAATTTGATTTTAGTTCATGTTTAACAGGCTTTAAAAATTCCAGTTTCCGATCAGCGGCCTTTGGCTACTTTGGTCACATGTGGGAACTTTATACTTTTTGGGCATTTCTGCCAGGTATGTTGCTGCTATATAACAGTACGCACCCAACAAGCTCGTTAAATGTATCGTTATTTTCCTTTTTAGTTATTGCCTCCGGGGGAATTTCCTGTATGATTGGCGGTGTACTTTCACAAAAATTTGGAGCAAAAAGAATTGCAACCGTCGCTCTGGCCCTTTCAGGTTTGTGTTGCTTGCTTTCGCCAATTTTCCTCTTTGGCAGTTCGGTATATCTCTTCCTTATTTTTCTGTTCTGTTGGGGATTATTTGGTACTGCCGATTCGCCGCTATTTTCTTCGCTTGTAGCCAAACATGCGCCAGAAACATTAAGGGGAACATCATTAACATTAGTTAATTGCATTGGTTTCGCCATCACCATTATTAGCATTCAAGTAATTAATCTTTTGGCTAAGGAGATGAATTCACATTATCTTTACATGGTATTGGCTATCGGTCCAATTTTAGGGCTTTTGGCACTAAGAAAATAGCTTTGCTTTATAAAATTGGTATTTCATCTATTATATTAGGCCTTTGTATGCTTGTATTTGGTCTTTCCTTATTTAGTTATAAAGGAAACTTAAACGATGTGATACGAGATTTAGGCGAATATTCAATTGTGTTTTGGTTACCGATTTTAATCTTTGGGGTCATTATCACAAAACTTTCTAAAATTATTAAAACAAAAAAATGAAACCATTTTCTCCAATTATAAAGCCCGAGGATTTAACCTGGTTAAATCAAGATGATGAAATTGTGATGATAGACGCCAGTGCTGGCGCTAAAGCCCGTTATGATGAACAACATCTGGCAGGTGCAATTTTTGCCGATGTGAATGAGGATTTAGCCAGCATTGGCGATTTTACTGTTGGTGGTCGCCATCCATTGCCAAGTTTTGAAAAATTAGGCACTACTTTACAAAAGCTCGGCATTACCAAAGAAAGCCATGTAATTGTTTATGATGATAAAAATGGAGGCAATGCTGCAGCTAGGCTTTGGTGGATGTTGAGATCAATCCGGCATGAAAAAGTTCAGGTGGTTGATGGCGGTTTTCAAGCTGCGGTCAAAGCTAATTTCCCCACAACAAATAAAATACAAGTTCCAAAATCTGTAGGAAAGTATGAAGTTAAAGGATGGAGTTTGCCGTTGTCGGATATGGATGAAGTTGAAAGAGTAGCTAAAACCGATGATCATATTGTGATTGATGTGCGGGATGCTAACCGTTACGCAGGCTTAACAGAGCCGATAGATACCATTGCCGGCCATATCCCCGGTGCAACGAATATTCCATTTACCGAAAATTTAGGTGCTGATGGTCGCTTTTTGGCCCCGGAAATATTAAAAGAAAAATATACGGCTGCTTTAGGAAAGGTTAAACCCGAAAATGTGATTGTTCATTGTGGTTCGGGCATTACGGCTTGCCATACGCTTTTGGCTATGGATTATGCCGGTTTGCCTGTTCCTAAGCTTTACGTAGGCTCATGGAGTGAGTGGAGCAGAAACAATAAAGAAATGGTTTTAGCTAATGGTTAGTACTTTCTTACACAGGCTGAAGTAGACAAAACCCGATTGATGTGAAAATACTTTTTTACTTGCACTAACCTTCCATAAACTGTCATGCTGAGGAACGAAGCATCTGCAACCTACGAAGGAGATGCTCTGTTCCTCAGCATGAACAGAAGTTTAAAAAAGATTGAAACGAAAGCGGGACTTTCGGAACCGACAGCGCAAAGAAATTGATTTTCAAAAAATTATTAAACAGCAATTATTCTGGAATTGAAGATTTTGATGTTAACAATTTTTAAAAAACATTTTTTATCTAATTATTTTATCCCTACATTTGCAGGCTAAAATTTTATAGTACTTTGAAGCCATTAAAACAATTTTCTATACCGTTTACCGGATTAAAATTGGGAGCTCATCACTTTGATTATGAGCTTGATGACCGCTTTTTTAATGCATTTGAGTATTCATTAATTAAAAGTGGAAATTTGAAAGTAGAATTGGAACTTGAGAAACAAGAGACCATGTTGCTTTTAAAATTCAAAGTTATTGGTACAGTAAATTTAGATTGCGATAAGTGTTTATCAGAGTTTGCTTATCCGGTAAACTTATACGAAAGACAGATTGTAAAGTTTGCTGAAGATGAGCTGGAAAGCGATGATGAGGAAATCATTACGCTAAGCCGTAAAGATACCGAGATTGATATATCGGCGCCTTTATACGAAATGATTAACGTGGCCGTGCCTTATATCAAAAACTGCGAGCAGGCAGATAAAGAGTGTGATCAGGAAATGATTAATCGTTTAGAACAGCTCTCTATTGATAAGCAGGCAGAAGAAAATGAACAAACAAGCGACCCACGTTGGGAAGCCCTTAATAAGTTAAAAAAATAATTAGATTATACACCAATGGCACATCCAAAACGGAAAATCTCGAAACAGAGAAAAAATAAAAGAAGAAC
>SEDB01000340.1 GCA_004210715.1 Pedobacter sp. | reverse complement strand
GAGCCAATAGTTGTTGCATCAGTAGTATTGCGGTAAGCTAATACCATGTTCGCATTTTCCAAAATATAGTGCTGACGTTCAGTTTTTGCAAAACGGTATGCTGCATCAACCGAGTAATTCAGCGACGGTAAAATTTGATACCTTAAACCTCCCTGAACTTTAAAATCAATCTGACCTAATTTTAGATAGTTGTTATCAATTTCATGAAGAATGTTGAACGGGGAAAAATTTCTGGTAAAAAACTCACGGTTACCGTTTTCATCAAAAGCCGTCATCGTTCTACTTGTATTTAAAGCATACGAATAAGGGTTAATATCGAAATCTCTAGAAAACTTACCATAAACAGGATCAGAAGTTCTTTCTAAAGTACCAGGAGCACGTTGATCACGAACGGATCCGTTTGCCAATAATTCGAAACTCAATTTATTGGTTACTTTACCGTTAATTCTAAAATTACCTGTAAAACGATCTACGCTGTTTCCAATGGTTTGTCCATTATCATGTAAATATGAAGTTGAAGCATAAGTTTGAAATTTCTCCGTACCTGAGTTCACACTTAGTGAATGTTCTTGCAATAATGAATTTTTGAACAACACATCAAACCAATCTGTGTTGGCATTCGCATAACGTGCTAAGAAATTACTTCTGCTTTGAATATCATTGCGTAAAGCAAATGAATCTGTTGATGGATTGTAATCATATAATGAGTTATACATTTTATAAAAAACACCACCTTCAGAACCTCTAGATGCGCTAGTGTGCTGAAAGAATCCTTTATTTTCAAGCTCCAATAGTACAGACATCTGATCTGCTGAGTTCAGGATATCAAAGTTATCATAGCTTGGTTTCAAATAAGTAGTAAAGTTCCCTGTATAGCTAATTTTTGGAGCACCATCGGTAACTCTACCTTTTTTAGTGGTCACAACAACCACCCCGTTCATGGCACGTGCGCCATACAAAGCTGTTGCTGCAGCATCCTTCAAAATCGTAAAGCTCTCAATATCATCAGGGTTTAAACCAGCTACAGATGAACCAATAAGCGTGTTTGCATCACCAGTAGATAATGCTTCATTTGAAATGTTTACCACATCTTCTAAAATGATACCATCTACTACCCAAAGCGGTTTGTTATCTCCCGATAATGAAGTGGCTCCACGAACACGGATTTTAGGGGCTGCACCAAAGGTTCCTGAAACGTTTTGAACAGAAACACCGGCAACCTGGCCTTCCAACATTCTCGAAACATCTGGAATACCATTGCGTTGCGCATCTGATGCCTTCACCAAGGTTGCTGAACCGGTAAATAATTTTCGATCGATATTTTGATAACCGTTTGAAACTACATTTACTTCTTTAAGGTCAGCAGCATCTTCTTCAAGGGTAATATTGATAGCCGTCTTTCCATTTACAGGAATTTCTATGGTTTTATAACCAATATAGCTAAAAACAAGTGTTGCGCCTTCTTTAACTGTGATGGAATAATCTCCACTTCCGGTTGTTGAAACAGCATTTGGAGCACCTTTTTCTCTCACACTAACGCCAGGAAGTGCTGCGCCTGATTTGTCTCTCACTTTACCAGTGATCCTTACGTCAGCAAAATATTCGACCATTTTGGCAAAAAGGGATTTTTCCTTTTGTTTGATCAGAATGGTTTTGTCTTCAATAGTGTAAACAAGGTCATTCATAGAAACGATCCTGTCCATTACTTGTTCAATGGTCAAGCGATCAAAATCGGCATTGATTGAAAATCTTCTCCAGGCTTACATTTTTCTCTTTGTATGTAACCAATTGTCCAAATGAAGCTGCACTTACCTGCATTAATGAGGAGAGCAATAAGATGGTAACTAACTTCATAATTAATAGGAATTTAGGCATGTAGCGGCGATGCGTACATAAAATTCTAATATAAATTTTGTACATTTAATTGTCTGTTTGTTGATGAATTGCTAAATGGTTTTAGTTGCCCTAAGCAGTTCAAAGTTAATCTAAGAAATAATTGGATGTTAAATTCTGGCGTGGCCAGAAACGTTAAACAGATAAAAAGGGGTGTTGGAAGCACTCCTTTTTTCCTTTAACTTAAAAGGATCAGCTTTGTTGTCGAAGTGTAGTCATAGTTTGTTTGGTTTAGGTTAAGTTGATTTTAATTAGTTATGTTTTATTTTTATAGATAAAGATTAGTTAGGCCTTCATCTCTGTTTGTTTTAGTCCTTGTAAACAAGAACCTTATTATTTTTAATATCGTAACGAACCTCACCGGTCTGTTCAAATTTTCTTAATACTTTTGAAATCTTTTCAAAACGACTTACCGTTCCATAGTACATCACATCTTTTGCTTCTGGGTTTACATATTCAATTTGGACATTGTACCATCTCGCAATTTTTTTCAATATACTCTCCTGACGCTCGTTATTGAACATAAAGTACCCATTTTTCCAGGCAATGGCTTCATCTACATTAACCGCGTTTACCTGAAAGCCAGAAGCTGATAAAACTGATTGTTCCCCTGGTTTAAGCAAACCAAAACTAGCCGGATCATTCAATTCTGATACACGAACACTGCCTTCAAATAAGGTGGTTTTAGTAACAGACTCATCGGCATAGCTATTGATATTGAAATGTGTACCCAGAACCTCTAACTTCTGTTTGTTCGTTTTTACTATAAATGGATGTTCTTTATCTTGCTTTACTTCAAAATAAGCCTCCCCTGTCAGCTCAACTAAACGTTGTTTCAATTTGGAAATATTTAGGGGATACTTTAAAGTACTTGCTGAATTTAACCACACTGCAGAACCATCTGGCAATCGAATCTCCCATTCACCCCCATTTGGGGTAGTAATAGTATTCATTTTTGAATTATCTGAGGTTTCATTAGTTTCTTCGATTTTATAAACCAATTGACCCTTTGCGGTTTTAGAAATAGAAATCCCACCTTCTTTAATCAGATCGCCGTTTTTAATATCATTCAAAGCAATCTTTCTACCATCGGCCAAAGTTAATATGGCTTTATTGCCGCCTGGCTGAACATCAGAAGAATAAGCCGACTGCTCTTTTTTGTGGAAATAAAATATAGAAGCGACGGACACCATGAGTACCACTGCGGCAGCTGCCACCCATTTTAACTTTGAAAATACTCTGACTTTGCGAACAGGTACTCGATCTACCGTTACAATTTCAGCAATCATCTTGTCCCACTTACTGTTTACTGAGCTTGCAGATACCAATGAATCCTCTTCAAGAACCATCATTTTTACAATAGAATCAATTACATCATCGGGGTTATTGCTAATTAAACCCGACTCAAACTGTCGAAGTAAATGATTGATTTGTTGGTTCATCATGATTATACTACTAAGAAGTAGCTAAGGCAAATTAGGACTATTCGAAAAATGATTTTTTTTAAAAAAAATACAAAAAATACAAAGTCAGTGTAATCCCATACCAAGATAGTTCATCCTTAACTGATTTAAGTGCTATCACTAAAGAATTTTTCACAGTACTGGATGAAACACCTAAAAGTTCGGCTATTTCAGGAATAGTTTTACCCTCATTTCTACTTAAGCGGAAGATTTTTTTCCGTTGTTGAGGTAATTTCTCCACTGCTAAAGAAATGATTTTGTTAATTTCATTTAAATCAATTGCTTCTGATGTGGTATTACTACTATCCGAATGGTTTATTTTCAGTTTATCGATTACCTTTTCATCTTTGAGCTTTTTACGGAGATAAGCCAGGCACTCATTGGATACATACTTATATAGATAAGCCTTAACATTATCTACATACTCCAATTTTTCACGATTTAACACCCTAACAAAAGCATCTTGAATTATTTCCTGAGCAATATCTGATGATTTTGTAAATTTTGTAGCAAAGCTGTTTAGGACAGGAAGATATTTAAAAAAAAGTATGGAAAACGCCTTTTCGTCACCCGCAACTATTTTCTCAATAAGTTCTTTTTCATCCTCAGTATGCTTTAGCGCCATATTTTAACTTAAACTCTTATGATCCCTCAATAACGAATTGACAATCCTAAAATAGCAATCTTAAGCCTTAATAAAAATTAATATTAAAATACCTTTTACCAAAGAGAAATATTGAACGCATAGCCTTAAAGATTAGCCAGCTTATTAAGGTATAAGATAATGGAGAAATCAGCGCTATCGGTCTAAATAACCGAAACGTCCTAAAGATTTAAATTACGTTAAATTTTAGCGTTTCGAAATCTATAAAATAATAAAGTCACTATTAATAATTATAATATGGCGATATCATTAAATAAACAATCACACCTGTAACCGCAACATAAAGCCACATTGGAAAAGTAATTCTGGCAATTTTCCTATGCCTATCAAATCGTTGAGCGAGCGCCCTAACAAACGTAACCAATACAAATGGAATGATGATAACTGAAAGACAGATGTGCGTGATCAGAATAAAATAATACACATACTTGATAATTCCTTCTCCACCGAATTTCGTTGAATCCGAAGTCATATGGTAAGCTACATACATGCCCAGGAAAGCAACAGATAAACCGATCGCCAATTTCATCAGGTTTTCATGAAGTTTTTGTTTGCCATTTTTAATCGCCCAAACAGCAACTATAAGTACAATAGCGGTAAGACCATTGATAGCAGCATAAATTGGTGGTAAAAAAGATAAAGGTTTAACATCATAACCCAGCTTCCTTAAATTAACCCCAAATAAAAGGGCTACAACTAAAGGAATTGCAATGGACAATACGATGATCCACTTATTATATTTTTTTTCTAAAGAAGTATTTTCCATGAACGAGATAAGAATTATATGTTTTATAAGGGACTAGCTTTAGCGACCATCTTTTACAGTTCGCAAGTATTCAGCAATCAAGACCTTAATCTCATCTTCAAGCCTACTTCTAGCCTCAGGGTTATCAATTTCATAAATACCTCTGATGCGATGTTGAACATCGATCAAAAGGATCTTATTTCCAAAAATAAAGCTGGGTTTATCTTTTCTCTCCTCCTTAATCACATCAAGCATTAAGCCTTTACGAATGAACGGATAAGTTGATGTGGTGTCTCCCACAAGTAAATCCCATTTGCCGGGCTGAGCATTCAGTTGTGAAGCATAATCACCAATCTTGCTCTTATCCTCAGGATTTACAGAAAGACTTAAAAATCGAACCAATGGTTTCTTTTCATAACCCTCAGATAATTGCTTAATGTATTTAATTACCTCATTGCTCATTGCGTCCGTGTAAAAAAGATTCATTACCACAATTTTATCCTTATGCGATAACCAGTTAACCGAATCACCCTTTTGGTTGATTAAACTGAAATCAGGAATCTGATGATAAATGGTATCTGGGATTTTTTTACCTTTTACAGTATGGAAAGTTGATGCTACTACTTTTTCACCAAAGATTGGCAGGCTCTTATACCTGTTTTTAGCGAACTGTGGCAGTAAGTAAAAAAACAAAAATCCTGGTATAGCTAAAATGCTTACCAGGATTATTACCTTTTTTATAGGGCTTCTTTTCATTAATGGCTTAACATGTGGATGTTTAAGAAACCACCCTCAATTAACATTAAAACAATGAAGTAAATAATAAAAATGAATGATACTGTTAAGGAAAGTTGAAGACCTAACTTTTCGTATTTCAAGTGCATGAAATAAGCAACAATGTAAAATGCTTTCACTAAAGTCAAAGCGATATACAAGAAGTTTCCAACACCATGAGAAATGTATCCTTTCGGTAAAATTACCAATGCAATAATAAATTCAATTACTGTAATTAACAATAATATACCGAATACTTGCCAAATTTTACTTTTAGTTAAACCAGCGTGTTCTTCGTGCTCGTGTCCTTCTGTTGTATGTGAATGATGTTCTGACATGATAATATTTTTAGATATGATAAATTAAACCAAATAGAAGAATGTAAATACGAACACCCATACTAAATCTACAAAGTGCCAGTATAAACCAACTTTTTCAACCATTAAATAATGTCCTCTTTTTTCGAAAGTACCATTAATGGTCATGATTAAGATGATGATATTAATGATTACACCACTAAATACGTGAAAACCGTGGAAACCAGTAATGGTAAAGAACAAGTTCGAGAACTGTTGTGCAGCCACTAATGATACATCACCAGAAAATAAGTGTTTTAATTCTTCTGCTGAAGGAATTTCTCCCCATCCGAATCCTTCGTGGAATAAGTGTGTCCATTCTAAAGCCTGGCAGCCTAAAAACATAAAACCACCAACGATAGTTGCAACCATCCACCAGATTACTTCTTTCTTCGAACGTCTGTGTCCTGCTTCTACGGCTAATACCATCGTAACCGAACTCATGATTAAGATGAAAGTCATGATACCCACAAAAACCAATGGTGCACCATGATCCATGATTCCAGGAATTGACTGGAAAACCAAATCAGGGTCTGGCCATGTTAATTTAGAAAAACGCTGAGCGCCGTAATAGATCAATAGCGATGAAAAAGTAAAAGCATCTGACAAAAGGAAAAACCACATCATGATTTTACCATATTCTACCGACCACGGAGAACGACCACCATTCCATGGTCCGGTTTTAAC
>SEDB01000339.1 GCA_004210715.1 Pedobacter sp. | reverse complement strand
GTGGTAAGAAGGTTGATTATCCAGAATTCGAGAGTAAAATGCTTTTGACTGGAGATGTAGAAAAATTAGTTGCTTACAAAAGCGAAGACCTTGTAAAGGTTGAGGTATATATTAAAAAAGCTTCTTTAGATAAACCTGAGTACGAAAAATATAAAAGTACAAGTAGATTCTCTACCGCCAATAGCGGTCCGATAGTTTATTTCAATGCTGGTACAATGGATGGATTGGATAAGCAGTTGGCAGAATCTCAAAAAGATCTACCTGCAACCCAACCACGCGTTTTAGCAGAAAAAGAAAGCCGCAGTAATCCTTTTTTGGGTTTACTGGTTAACATTGGCCTACCATTGCTTTTATTGATTGGTTTCTGGATCTTCATGATGCGCAGAATGGGCGGCGGTGGCGCTGGTGGCGGTCAAATTTTCAGTATCGGTAAATCTAAGGCTACTTTATTTGATAAAGAAAGCCAGGTAAATATCACCTTTAATGATGTTGCTGGTTTAGAAGAAGCGAAACAAGAGGTAATGGAAATTGTCGATTTCCTTAAAAACCCTAAAAAATACACCAATCTTGGGGGTAAAATTCCAAAGGGAGCTTTACTTGTTGGTTCTCCGGGTACTGGTAAAACCTTATTGGCTAAAGCTGTTGCCGGCGAAGCTCAGGTTCCATTCTTCTCCTTATCAGGATCTGATTTCGTAGAAATGTTCGTGGGTGTGGGTGCATCACGCGTAAGAGACTTATTTAAGCAAGCAAAAGATAAGGCACCTTGTATCATTTTTATTGATGAGGTGGATGCGATTGGTCGTGCCCGTGGTAAAAACAGTGTAATGGGTGGAAATGATGAGCGTGAAAACACATTAAACCAATTGTTGGTTGAAATGGATGGTTTTGGAACAGATTCTGGTATTATCATCCTTGCAGCAACTAACCGTCCGGATGTATTGGATTCTGCTTTACTACGTCCAGGTCGTTTCGATAGACAAATTTCTATTGATAAGCCAGATTTAGTTGGACGTGAGCATATTTTCAACGTTCACTTGAAACCAATTAAAACGGCTGAAGAAGTTGATGCTAAAAAGCTATCAGCACAAACACCAGGTTTCGCTGGTGCTGAAATTGCGAATGTTTGTAATGAAGCTGCACTGATTGCTGCTCGTAGAAACAAAGAGCAGGTTGATATGCAAGATTTCCAAGATGCAATTGACCGTGTAATTGGTGGCTTAGAGAAGAAAAACAAAATTATCTCTCCGGAAGAGAAAAGAATAGTTGCTTATCATGAAGCAGGTCACGCTATTGCTGGCTGGTTCTTAGAACATGCTGATCCATTGGTTAAAGTTTCTATTGTTCCTCGTGGGGTTGCAGCACTAGGTTATGCGCAATATTTACCAAAAGAACAGTTCTTATATACTACAGAACAATTAATTGATGGGATGTGTATGACAATGGGCGGACGTGTTGCTGAAGACATTACTTTTGGTAAAATATCTACAGGCGCACAAAACGACTTAGAACGCATTACGAAGTTATCATATGCCATGGTGAGTATTTATGGCATGAACGAAGCCGTTGGAAATGTTTCCTTCCACGATCCTCAAAACGAGTACAACTTTAATAAACCTTATTCTGAGAAAACTTCTGAATTAATTGATGTTGAAGTTCGTAAATTGATTGGTGATGTGTATATCAAAACCAAACAGTTATTACTTGATAAACAAGAAGGTTTGGAAAAATTAGCGCAGAAATTGTTGGAAAAAGAAATCTTATTCCAGGCAGATTTAGAGGAAATTTTAGGTAAGCGTCCTTTTGATACACGTACTACTTATGATGAATTTGTAAATGGTACGGGAGATCAAACTCCAGCTGCTGAAGGCCTAGTACATGATGGCGTTAGTGATACCGACATTAATAGAGAAGTTACAGGATTAAATCCTGCTTCAGAGAAAGAATAAGTGAATTATGCTTAATTGCATATAAAAACAATTATACATAAGTTTGAAACCTTGAACCTGAAAAATTCAAGGTTTCATTTTTTTATACAATGAAGGATAACACAACCGCAAAAGAACAAATACTGAAAAAGATTAGGAAAGCACTTTTAGAAAAGCGTGAAAACCCATATCCAAATCTCGAGGAAAGTTCTTTGTATAAAAAAAACACCGAGGAGCTCGAAGTATTATTTGCAGAACAGCTAACAGCAATATCTGGCAATTTTATTTTTTGCGAAGATGGGATCGATTTTTTCGAGAACATGCTTCAACTTGCAGATAAATTCAAGTGGCGCAAAATTTACTGCTGGGAACCTGAGCTTCAAGATTTTTTATCGAAATACGAATTCCCCTTCTACCAAACTGACAAGGATTTTGAGCAAGCAGAGGTTGGCATTACCTTATGCGAAGCGCTGGTTGCCAGAAACGGAAGCGTTATGGTAAGTAACCAGGGCGCTGCAGGAAGAAGATTAAGCATTTTTCCCCACCATCACATTGTAATTGCCAGAACAAGTCAATTGGTTTTGGATTTAAAAGATGGCTTTCAGCTTCTTAAAAACAAGTATGGAAACCAAATCCCATCGATGATTAGCAACATCACCGGCCCAAGCCGAACCGCCGATATCGAAAAGACTTTGGTGCTTGGCGCACACGGCCCAAAAGAGCTTTTTGTTTTTTTGATTGATGATTTTAGTTAAAAAATTTCCTTATCTAATTTATTAACCATAGTTTTATACTACATACCGTTTTAGTATGCGGTATTATAATTATGAGCAAAGTAATAAATACGGTAATTACCGGCAC
>SEDB01000338.1 GCA_004210715.1 Pedobacter sp. | reverse complement strand
CGGGATTAATTATCAGTCAAACCATTAAAGCGAATGAAGATGGAAGTATACTTGAAATAGAATGTAGAGATAAAACCATCAAATTAACAGCAGGTAGAAAAAATAAAATCTGGGAAAATGTAAAGGATAATGAAGCTATAGAAGAAATTTTACAGCAAAATGGAATCGCTGGCGATATAAGCAATTTGAACATTCAAAATAAACAATTGGTTCAGTTCAATTGCAGCAATTGGGATTTCATTATTACTCGGGCCGAGTTAAACAGTGCTTTGGTTATTGCTGATGCTGGAAAGTTAATTGTTGCCACACCGAAGATAAATCAGTCAAGTATGGCAACTTATACTTATGGTGCAGAAATTTATGATTTCGAGGTCCAAATGGATGCGAGAACTCAATTTCCTGAAGTGGTAATGCACACTTGGGATTACGCTAATCAAGAAGTGGTTGAAGGTTTATCAGCAAATATGTTTGGTAACAGGTGTGATTCATTCCTATTCAGGAGAGGCTGCATGGTACAGTCATGTTCAGTTTGGGTTGGATAAAACTTTACACAACTACAAGTTCGATGATGTGGTTGAAAAGCAGGCTACGGGCATCATACCACCTGTAAACGGTTTGCAGATTGGAGTGGTTACGCAGTTAGAGAGCGACCCTGATGGAGAAAGTAGAATACGGGTTCGATTACCCACCGTTGAAAAAGGCGGGGATGGTATTTGGGCAAGATTGGCTGCTATAGATGCGGGTAAAGATCGGGGATGGGTTTGGAATCCTGAGATAAACGATGAGGTTATCATCGGGTTTATTAATGATGATCCAAGAGATGCCGTGATTTTAGGAAGGCTGTATAGTAGTGCTCATCCACCACATTTAAGTTATAAAGATGATAACCATCAGAAAGGAATGCAAACCCGAAGTGGAATGAAATTGCTGTTCGATGATGAAAAGAAAATCATTCATATGGAGACACCCGGAGGAAATAAGTTTACCATCAATGAAGATGAAAAGGCAATCACAATTGAGGATCAAAATGGTAATAAAATTAAAACTTCAGAGGGCGGAATAACCATCGAAAGTGTAAAAGACATTTCATTAAAGGCTTCTGGAGACTTCAATATTGAAGGTAAAAATATCACAACAAAAGCAAATGCTCAATTAAAATTGGAGGGATCGGCTGGGTTAGAGTTAAGTTCTCCAGCCATTACGAAAGTTAAAGGAAGTATAGTTCAAATTAATTAGTTATGCCAAACGCAGTACGAACGGGAGATATAACCAATCATGGAGGTACCATTATCGGTCCTGGAGTGCCAACAGTTTTGATTGGAGGCATGCCGGCAACCGTTGTTGGCGATAATCATGTTTGTGTTTTGCCGCCTCAGGGACATCAGCCGACAGTAAGCCCTTTTCCTGTTGGAAGTGTCACAGTTTTTATTGGTGGCTTGCCAGCCATTAGAACAACCGATACTTGCGTTTGCGGGGCAATGGCGGTGGTTGGTTGTCCAACAGTTTCAATAGGATAAGAGATGGATGCAGAAAGCAGTTTTTTAGGTACGGGTTGGGCTTTTCCACCAAAAATTACCAAGTATGAGCGTACTGATAGCTTTGCTACAAATATGGTTAGCGATGTGATCGATATCAATCAAAGTTTGGAAATTCTTTTTGGAACTGCGGTGGGCGAACGCGTAATGCAAGCCGAATATGGCTGTAATTTAAGTGATATGCTTTTCGAGCCGATTAATGTAACACTGGTAACCAGGATAACTGAGCGAATACGGCGGGCGATTATTTACTATGAACCTCGTATTAAACTTGATAAGCTTGATGTTTTTAAAAACGAGGAAAATGGAATAATTAATTTGGTAGTAGAATATACAATCAGGAGTACCAATACGAGAAATAATATTGTTTATCCATACTATTTAAATGAGGGTACTAACCTTTAAAGAATGAGTAAAAACTGCAGTAAAAATAACGCCCCAAGAAACGGATCAAACCGTTTAAATCGCTTGCCTAAAGCGTTGGATGCATCTTTTGTTGCTATTGATGAACGAAATAAAGAAGCCCTTTATCAATTTGTGGAGCGCCTTGGTAAATACATCAATTACTATTATTTTGATGGAACGACTCAAAAATCAAACTGGCAAACAGTTTTTAATAGCGCTGAAATTAAGAATGATGGTTTTACCGAACCACACTTAGCGCTTTTTGATGCTTTTTTGGATTTGTACGCCTTCGCTCAAAGAGATCTTAATCAGTTTACTGCGAAACATCTTGATTATTTTTACGAAACAGTTTTGGGTATTGAAAAGAAAGCTACTTCGCCTGATCGGGTTTATCTTACCATTGAACTGGCCAAGCATATAACCCAACATGTTTTAAATGATAAAACTGAATTTAAAGCTGGTAAAAACAGCGATAATAAGGAGCAATTCTATAAACTTCTTTCTGAATTTAGTTTTACCCATGCACAAGTGGGGAGCATTAAATCAATCCTGGTAGATTCAGTAGAAAAAAGTATAATATATGCTTCTCCAATAGCAAACTCACAAGATGGAAAAGGTGAGGAGATTCTAAAAGTTGATAAAAGTTGGGATGCATTTGGAAACGATAAAAGAGAAAAAGCTAGGATTGGCTTTGCAATCAGCTCTCCATTGTTCCGAATGGCAGAAGGACAGCGTAAAATTACGCTAGATATTGAATACGCCGCTAGCAATGCAGTAATTCCTGCTGTTTCAAAAACAGATTTTAAAGCTTTGGTTAGTGCTGAAAAAGGATGGGAGGAGATCAGTATCCAGTCTGCAGATTTTATTACGAGCAAAACGCTGCGTTTATTGCTTTTTGCGAACGAAAGCAATCAAAAAATTATCGATTATAATGCAAAACTTCACATGGAAGATTACAGGGTCGCCTATCCTGTAGTTAAAATTGAAATAAACCCCAGCCAAGGTTTGTTTAGTGTTTTATTGCATGCATCGGTAGAAAATATTCAAATCAAAACTGATGTAAAGGGTATTAAAAATCTTTTGGTTCAAAACAGCCTGGGTAAACTTGATGCCTCCAAACCAATGGAAATTTTTGGGTCGATACCAACCATTGGTGCTAATTTCTATATTGGTAGCAATGAGGTGTTTCAACATGAATTGACAGCACTAAACATCAATTTTGAGTATTTGAATTTGCCTGGCATGGCCTTCAATAATTATTACAAATCATATGCAGAGCCTGCAAAGTTATTCGAATTTCTGCCCATCGTAACTTTACAAACCGC
>SEDB01000337.1 GCA_004210715.1 Pedobacter sp. | reverse complement strand
AGTTACCGTTGTTGCGCCAGGAGCGTTTAGAACAAGTTTTCTCACGCCAGAATCTTTGGTATTGACGAAAAATCCTATCGAGGCTTACGAAGATGTTCGAGCGGTTCATGCCAAATATTTGAAAATGGATGGCGCACAAGCTGGCGACCCCGAAAAAGCAGCCGCCGCAATGATTTCTTTAGTAAGTATGCCGAATCCTCCTATTCATTTACTATTAGGAAATGATGCTTTGCAAAGAGCTACGGTAAAAACTGATGCACTAACAAAAGAATATCAAGACTGGAAAGCAATAACAATTTCGACCGATTTTGATTAATCAGCAATTATCACCAAAGAAATTTAAGCTTAAATGCTCTTATGTGTTTTATACGGTAAAATCATTTTATAAATATTTAAAAACAAAAATCATGGAAAATAAAAAAGTATGGTTTGTTACAGGCGCCTCAAAGGGCCTTGGACTAACATTAGTGAAAAAATTATTAAGTAATGGCTATAATGTTGCGGCAACTTCAAGAAACTTGAACGACTTATCGAAAGCCGTTGGTGAATTTGAAAAATTCTTGCCCTTATCAGTTGATTTAATGAGTATTTACTGTGCTACGAAATTTGCTGTAGCTGGTTTTACAGAATCGCTTGCAGCTGAGGTAAAATCATTAGGCATTAAAGCTACAGTTATTGAACCTGGATATTTCCGAACAGAATTTTTAACATCGGGTTCATTAGCCGTTCCAGCAAATCCGATTGACGCTTATAAAGAAGTTCGGGAATCTCAGGCTGCACATCAAAACGATATCAATAATCAACAACCTGGCGACCCGGCAAAAGCTATTGATGTGATTATAGCAGCGGCCGAAAGTGATGATGCTCCACTACATTTATTTTTAGGTCCGGATGCTTATCACGTTGCCAATGCAAAAATTGCTGATGTACAGAAAGATATGGAAAACTGGAAAGCATTAGCTACTGCTACCAATTTTGATAATACTGAGAAATAAGTTGGTCAAAAAACAATAAAACCCGTAAGTGCTAGAATCGCTTACGGGTTTTATTATTTCGTTTACTAAAGTTTAAATTTCAGAACTATAAACTGATCTGATTTCATCTCTCAGGTTATATTTGGAAGCCATTACTTCTCCATAAGCACCCGCACTACGAATTGCAAAAATATCGCCTCTAAAAGATTCCGGTTGTTCTACTTCCTTACCAAAGCAATCTGTACTTTCACAAATTGGTCCTACGATATCATACTTAACGATTTCAGGCGTAGGATTTACAGTTTGAGATTGAGATAAATTCTCAATTTTATGATAAGCTTGATACAATGCCGGGCGCATTAATTCAGTCATCCCTGCATCTAAAATTACAAAATTCTTTTTCTTGCCGTTTTTAATATACAAAGCTCTGGTAATTAACGATGCTGATTGACCCACCAATGCTCTTCCTAACTCAAAATGAACTTCCTGATTCGGTTTTACCTCTAAGAAATCCTTAAATATTTTAAAGTAAGATTTAAAATCAGGTATTTGATGATCAGGATGATAGTAATCAATACCCAAGCCACCGCCTACGTTTAAAACTTCAACTACAAAACCCTTATCTTCAAACCAGGTACAAAATTCATTTACACGAACACAAAGGTTTTTGTAAACATCAAGGTTAGTGATTTGAGAACCAATATGAAAGTGAATGCCAATGAATTTTAAATTTTCAGATGCCTTTAAAGTTTCAGCACATTCTGGTAAATCCCAAGAATTGATACCAAACTTATTCTCATCTAAACCCGTAGTAATATTGTGGTGTGTATGCGCATCAACATTTGGGTTGATCCGAATAGCAACTTGTGCAATTTTACCTTTTGCGGCTGCCAGTTCATTTAAAACTTCTAACTCCTGAATAGACTCCACATTAAAGCAAAAAATATCCAGATCTAATGCTTCGTTTATTTCTTTATCAGATTTACCAACACCAGCAAAAACAATTTTTTTATTGTCAAAGCCAACTTCTACAGATCGTCTTACCTCTCCAGCACTCACGCAATCGGCACCAAAACCAATTTCCTTAATTTGATTCAACAATACCGAATTGAAATTTGCTTTCAATGCATAGTGAATGTGAAATTGATATGGAGCAGCTGCTTCAGCACAAGTGCTCAGCGTTTCTTGCAATAAATCGGTATCGTAATAGTAAAAAGGCGTTTCTATATTGTCAAACTTTGATATATCTTTATCGGCGAACATGTTCAAATTCCTTATTATAATTTTAATTTTATTCTTTGGGCTTATTTATTGGGGCAATTACCTCGATTTAAAGTATGGAAGAATTACCCAAAAACAATATAACGGAAAAATCCGATTTTTTATCGTGTTACTCCTGATTGTATTGTTCCTTTTATTTATACGAAAATGAAAATAGTAGCGGCCGTTTTTATCATTCTTATCATCACTTTAGGTTTGTTTAATTCTTACAAAAAACATAAAAATGACTTATTACCAGCAAGCTTTTTAGCTTTTCACTTTATCATTGGCCTACTGGTAATTATCGGCGCTTTTTATCTGCTATTCGAATAATCTGTTGTGCAGACTTCTTAAAGCTTCCGTTTTATACTCGCTCAATATCAAAAGAGAAACGTTATAGTTGCTTCCTCCGTATGAAATCATTCTGATAGGAATATGTTTCAATCCTTCTAAAACCCTGCTAGCAAAACCATGTTTTTCTGAACCGAAATCGCCAACAACGCAAACAATACTGTGGTTGGTATCCACTTCAACAGTACCGAAACTTTCTAATTCCTCAATAATTTTTGGGAGATTTCCAATTTCATCAATCGTTAAAGATACAGCCACCTCTGAGGTGGTGATCATATCAATCGGTGTTTTATATCGTTCAAAAACCTCAAAAACACGACGTAAGAAACCATATGCCAACAACATTCGGCTCGATTGAATGCGAATTGCAGTAATACCATCTTTGGCGGCAATTGATTTAATTTTACCTTTTTCGCTATTGTGTGTAATCAATGTACCCGAAGCGCTTGGCTCCATCGTATTCAATAAACGAACTGGAATTTTGTATTTTTGCGCTGGAAAAACAGATTGTGGATGCAAAATTTTTGCGCCAAAATAAGCCAATTCAGCTGCTTCATCAAAAGATAATTGCGCAATAGGTTTAGTTCCTTTTACAATACGCGGGTCGTTATTGTGCATCCCGTCAATATCCGTCCAAATTTGAACTTCTTCTGCAAGAATTGCAGCACCTAATAATGATGCTGTATAATCACTTCCTCCACGACGTAAGTTATCAACCTCACCAAAGCTATTACGACAAATAAAGCCTTGTGTAATAAATAATTTATTGCCTTTATGTTGTTCTAATAATGGTGTTAAGTGTTT
>SEDB01000336.1 GCA_004210715.1 Pedobacter sp. | reverse complement strand
TTATCTACAAAAAACTTTGATCACGAAAAATTCAAATGGACCACTGATTTAAACTTCTCATTAAATAGAAACAAGGTTACTGATTTAGGTTCTACCACTCAATCTTTAGATTTTGCAGGGATTTATGAGCGTGATGCAGCAGTTAGAGTAGTTACAGGCATGCCATTGGGTAGTTTTTATGGTTATGTTTTTACAGGTGTTAATCCAGCTACTGGTGCAGCCCAATATGCTGATACCAACGGCAATGGTGTAACAGGTTCTGCTGATCCTGGGGATAGAACTTTTATTGGTTCTGCTCAACCTAAGTTCATTTACGGTATGACCAATAATTTAACTTACGGAAACTGGAATCTAAACATTTTCTTTCAAGGTGTTCAGGGAAGTCAGTTGTTCAATGCAACCAGAATTGATTTAGAAGGCATGTTTGATTCTAAAAACCAATCTACTGCGGTATTGGACAGATGGACGACTCCAGGTCAAATCACCAATATTCCAAAAGCATTAAGAAGCAGCTCTGAAAACTCATTGACTTCAAGCCGCTTTGTTGAAGATGCCTCTTACTTACGTTTAAAAACAGCCACATTATCTTACAGCTTTGGTCAATCAGTATTGGAAAAACTGAGAATGAGCAAAATTACCCTGTTTGCTACTGGCTATAACCTATTAACTTTCACCAAATATTCTGGTTTAGATCCAGAGGTTAACGTGAGCTCTGCAAACGGCCCAAATATGGGTGTTGATTTTGGAACCTATCCACAATCAAGAAGTATATTATTCGGTGTTAATGTTGGATTTTAAGAAATAAGAAAATGAAACTAAAAATATATTCATTAGTAGCAGCTGCAGCATTAACCATTACATTGCAAAGCGGATGCAAGAAAGATTTCCTTGATAAACAGCCCTTCAACCAGGTTACTGGAGATGTGGCGTTTACAACAGCTGCAGGAGCAGAAAAACTAATTTCGGGTGCATATGGTGGCATGTACAATGATTACCACATTTGGGATTATATGGTTAATGGTGATGTTACTGCTGATAACGCATATGCAGGTGGAGATAACCCTGCAAATATTCAAATCGATTTGTTCACAACAAATTCTACTAACGGAAACGTTGGCCGTGATTGGAGTGGATTGTATTCAAACATTAAAAATGCCAATGAGGTATTGGAAAATGTGCCGAACATTCAGGATCAGGCTTTAGATGCTAACGGCAGAAGAAACCAGATTTTGGGGGAAGCTTCAACACTTCGAGCTTACTTTTATTTCCATTTGGTACGTTTATGGGGAGGTGTTCCTTTGGTATTAAAATCGCCAACTAGTTTGGAAGAGATGCAGAAATCGCGTTCATCAGTTGATGAAGTTTATGCTCAAATTATTAAAGATTTAGAATATGCTTTACCATTGGTTAGAACTTCTGCTCCAAATAAAGGCATCATTACAAAAGGAATCGTAAATGCACTGCTTGCAAAAGTTTATGCATCTAAACCAACTCCAGATTGGGCAAAAGTTCAACAATATGCAGATGCAACAATCAACGGTGGTTATTCATTAATCGGTTCTTTTGATCAGCTATTTGATGGTGCACACAAAAATAATAGTGAAGCCATTTGGGAAATGCAATATGATGGCTGGGGTGGCCCTTCTGGTCGTGGTAACTGGATGACTGGTGTTATTGTTGGTACTGGCTGGAAACGTTTTTGTACGCCAACCAATGGAAGCTTTAAATGAATTAAGCGCATCAGGCTGGTCGGCTGCTGCTCCAATTGTAAATGAAATTCGTAACCGTGTAAATTTAGGTGTTACTCCGGCAGCAAATCAGGCTGCAATGCGTTTAGCAATTGAAAAAGAACGCCGTTTAGAGTTGGCTTTTGAGGGACATCGCTGGTTCGATTTATTAAGAACAAACAGAGCCGTTGCGGTAATGAATGCCCAAACAAATGGTAATGGAGCTAACTTAAATTATAACGTTACTGCCGCAAAATTACTATTCCCAATTCCACAGGCAGAATGGGATAGAAATCCAAATATTCGTTAATATTTATCAACTTTCAAAGGCGGCGTAAGTCGCCTTTGAATTGTATTACCATCATTAAATGATGTATTTAAAGCGATACGCTTTGATCACAAAGATTTTTAACACACAAAATGAATCTTAAAGAGTGGAGAATTTCCAAAGCTCCACTCTTATAATCATCTTCCCTTGTATTAAACTTGAATACGAATGAAATCAATCTTAAATATATGCTTAGTTACCAGTTTACTTTTTGCAGCTTGCGCCTGTAGAAAAAATGCAACTACAACTAATCAAGATAAACAATCAGGCACCGAACCCGTAAAAACAGAAGTTGGCTTCTGGTTAACTAAAGGCGATCAATCGCAATTATTGAGCAAACAAAATGTTGCACTTAACTTTAGTGAAACCACCAATTCAAACCCAACAATCGAGGTTGACCCAGGTACAACTTTTCAGGAAATTGATGGTTTTGGTTATACATTAACTGGTGGAAGCGCAAGTTTAATCAATGCTTTACCTGCAGCAGAAAAAGACAAATTATTGCATGAACTTTTCGCAGCTACAGATGATGCAATTTCGGTAAACTACATCAGAATTAGCATTGGCGGATCCGATTTAAGCGCCTTTCCTTTCACATACAATGATTTAGCAGCTGGAGAAACAGATGAAAGCTTAGCCAAGTTTACCATTGCACAAGAGCAAGCCGACTTGATTCCAATTTTGAAAAAAATTGTTGCGATCAATCCAAAAATTAAAATTCTGGGTTCTCCGTGGACTGCACCAGCCTGGATGAAAAGCAACAAAAGTTTTATCGGTGGAAATTTAAAACCTGAATACTATCAAACTTATGCCAAATATTTAGTTAAATATATTCAGGCAATGAAAGCTGAAGGAATTACCATTGATGCCATTACACCACAAAATGAGCCATTGCATCCTGGCAATAATCCGAGTATGTACATGCCTGCGGAAGAACAGGCCAACTTTATTAAAACAGCGTTAGGGCCGGTTTTCAAAAGCAGCGGCATTGCTACAAAAATCATTATTTACGATCATAATGCGGATAAACCAGAATATCCAATTTCCATATTAAATGATGCTGAAGCAAAAAAATATATTGATGGTTCTGCGTTTCATTTATACGCTGGTCCAATTTCTGCCTTAACGCAGGTTCACAATGCGCATCCCGATAAAAATGTTTATTTCACTGAACAATGGGTTGGTGGGCCAAGTAATTTCGGAGAAGATTTAAAATGGCATGTTTCAACTTTAATAGTTGGCGCTACCCGTAACTGGAGCAGAAATGTTTTAGAATGGAATTTAGCTGCTGATCCAAATTATAATCCACACACTGATAAAGGTGGTTGTACTTCCTGCTTAGGTGCCTTAACCATAGCGCCTGCCATTAGCAGAAATGTAGCTTACTATGTAATTGCTCATGCTTCAAAATTTGTTCCAACGGGTTCTATCCGCATAGCATCTAATATTACAAATAACCTGCAAAATGTAGCTTTTAAGCGACCAGATGGCAAAAACGTACTGATTGTTTGCAATAATAACAATAGCGAAACAACCTTTAACATTAAATACAAAGGAAAAAGTACAGCAACAACGTTAGATAAAGGTGCAGTAGCCACCTACGTTTGGTAAAAATCTTGTTTAATTGTTTAGATGGCCTCGCAATAGCGGGGCTTTCTAATTTTAAAGACTATAATTTTATGATCTTGGCAAGCACTTTGTAGTGCACCGGTAGATTAATCCTAAAAAAGTAATGAAAAAATTAATTCCATTTTTAACTTTAGCAGTTGCATTCTTTGCTTCATGCCAGTCAAAAAGCACTACATCTGATACCGCAGATACTTCAATTGGCTCAACAGAAACTGCAAATTCTAGTCTATGTTATCAGTCTATAAAAAATAGAGATACTGCTAGCGTGACATTAAATATTGAAGATGATAAGGTTACGGGTTCTTTAACTTATAACTTATTCGAGAAAGACAAAAATAATGGCGTTATTGCTGGTATAATAAAAGGCGATACCATCATTGCAGATTACACCTTTCAATCCGAAGGTACCACGTCTATTCGCCAGGTGGCATGGTTAAAGCAAAGTGATCAACTGATAGAAGGTTTCGGAGATGTAGAGGAAGTTGATGGAAAAACTCAGTTCAAAAATATTGGAAAACTGAGCTTCGGTAAATCAATGGTTTTTACCAAAACTGATTGTAAATAAAATAGGGCTTGCAACAATCGTTGCAAGCCCTATCTCTTTATTAATATGCTGTTATTTTACAGCTTCCTGCGCAGCGGCTGCCCATTCCTGGCTTAATTTGGTCATGTATTCCGAATATTTTTGAACTTCATTTGCCTTTAACTTGCTGTCCCACATCATTGCACCTTGAGCCCAGTCAGTATATTTTGTTGTCAGCGCTTCAACCTGAGCCTGGTCATTATTCTTCAAAGCGGTAATGTAAGCTTCTTTGAGTTTCGCATAATCTGCTAA
>SEDB01000335.1 GCA_004210715.1 Pedobacter sp. | reverse complement strand
TCATCAATCTGGATAATTTTATTTTTGACCGGCATGAAATTCACGTAAGGAAAATCAGTTCCCAACAGTAAAACAAGATCAGCTTCATGCATGGCATGATAACCGGAAGGCTGTCCTAAAAGACCTGTCATACCCACTTCATAAGGATTATTGTATTGAATGCCCATTTTTCCGCGGAATGAAAACCCAACTGGTGCTTTCAATCTTGAAGCCAATGCTACTACTTCGTCGTGTGCATCTGCAGCACCAATCCCGCAGTAAATCATTACTTTCTTCTCTACATTCAATAATTCAGCTAACTGATTCAATTCCTGATCAGATGGACGTATTACTGGTTTATTATTGAATAACTGCATAGATGTAACGCTTTCCACAGCATCCATTTCAGCAACATCTCCCGGCAAGCCGAATACAGCAACACCTTTTTTATGAATTGCATGCTGGATAGCCGTTTGAAACATTCTTGGTGCCTGCTCTGCAGTGGTGGCCACTTGGTTGTAATAGCTACAATCGTCGAATAATTTAATGGTATTGGTTTCCTGAAAAAAATCAGTTCCAAATTCTCCCGTTGGGATGGTTGAAGCAATAGCGATAACAGGCACGTGGGAGCGATGTGCGTCATACAATCCGTTAATCAAATGAACATGACCTGGCCCGCAGCTACCTGCACAACAAGCAATACCATCTAGTTCGGCTTCAGCAGCAGCAGCAAATGCGCCAACTTCCTCATTTCGAACATGAATCCATTTAATCTTTCCATTTCGTTTAACCGCATCATTGAAATAATTCAAACTATCGCCGGTAACGGCATAAACTCTTTTAACACCAACTTCAACCAGCATTTCTACCAGTTGCTCTGCAACATTTTTACCCATGAAAGTATTTTTGATAAATCAGCATCACGACGATGTTGATATCATATAAATACCTGAATCAGAAATATTGTTTTATATTTTAGAAGGAAAGGAATCTAATCTGACCTTACGCAGACTGATTTTGGAAATATCTTAATGATAAGCATTTCTTCACTAAAACTTCATAATTGAAATGCACCTTTACATTAACAAAACACGAAGCGATTTCTATTTTGTTAAATTCTAAAAACTCATAATAATTAGTTTTTTAGTTTTCCGGTTACCCTTATCTGATACCTCATGTATTGCAAAATACATGAGGTTTTTTATTTATTCAGTACTTTCTTTTAGCATTTGATACAAAGCAGCAGCATTCCCATCAAATTTAGTTCCGTTCACATAAAACGAAGGCGTACCATTCACACCACTTCTCACACCGCTTTCAAAATCGCTATCTACTTTCTCCTTAACGGCTTCGGAGGTAAAATCTTCCTGAAATTTTTCAATATCGAGACCAATCGTTTCGGCCAATTCTTCAAAAAGATTTTCATCTAAACGATATTGGTTTTCGTACAACGCATCATGCATCTCCCAAAATTTATTTTGCAAAGCTGCAGCTTCTGCAGCAGCGGCGGCCGAAAAAGCAAACTGATGAGACTCCTGTAAAGGAAAATTTCGAAATACGAATTTGATCTGATCGCCAAAATTATCTTCAATTTCTTTTATGATGGGATGAGCATCGCCACAAAACGGGCATTGGTAATCTCCAAATTCTACTATGGTAATGGTTGCAGCATCATTGCCTTGCACATGATCGCTGTTACTTACTTCTGGCTTTAAGTTGCTCATATTATTTTTCCTCCAATTCTTCTAAAGCTTCCAAAATACCATCGGCACCAGGGTTTACGGCTGTTGGTGACAAATAACTCCAGGCAATTACACCTTCTTTATCGATTACGAATAAGGCCCTATTACTTTCCCCAACTTCCTCATCATAAACACCGTAAGCTTTAGATACCGCTCCTTTAGGTTCAAAATCTGCTAGTAATGGGAAATGAAGTTTTCTATCTTTTTCAAAAGCTAAATGACACCAAACACTATCTACAGAAATCCCAAAAATCTGAGCATCATGTTTCGAAAAATATTTGAGCATTTCATTGTATAGTGCCATTTGATCACTGCAAACAGGACTCCAATCTGCTGGATAAAAGGCAAGTATTACATTCTTACCAATAAAATCTTTGAGTTTTATCTTTTGATCGGGAGTAGCATTCAATTCAAAATCGGGTGCCTTTGTACCTTTTTCTAACATAGGGAAAAGTTTAAGATATATTGTTCTAATTTTAACACTTATAGATGTCCGTTGTTTGCAATGGTCACCGATAGTTAACCTAATTTTTGCCTTTTAATTAAATAAGATTGAAGAATTGGGTAAAATCCTACATTCATATCTGCATCAATTAAATCAATTTTATATTGTGCACATTTAAGCGCAATCTGCTGCCGATAGGCAGAAACGGCTGTAATGTAATTTTCTTTTACCTGATTGGTGTGCACTTTAATGGTATCACTTCTGCAACAAATCTTCCAACTGCGTAAATAAATACTTTTGATGAACAGTAGTAGATTTTGCTGGAGAGTTAAGCAAAATTTCTTCGGCAAACAAACTTAACCCGAATGCATCTCTTTGTTTTTTAAGCAAATACATCAATGATGCTGTTGCTTGGATGGCAAAAGTAAGTTTGTTGTTTTTGGGCTCAGGAAAGTACATCGATGAAGAAACATCGATTACAAACTGGCACCTGAGATTGGTTTCTTCTTCAAAACGTTTGCTGTAAAGCTTATCTGTTTTGGCGTAAAGTTTCCAATCGATGTTTTTTACATTATCGCCATTATTATATTGTCGATGCTCAGCAAACTCTACAGAAAAACCATGAAAAGGACTTTTGTGCAATCCTGTAATGAAGCCTTCCACAACTTGCTGGGCCAATAATTCGAGATTTCCGTAGCTGGTTTCATTTTCGTAATTCACAGTCTGCATAAAGTAAAGCTAATAAAGTTTTAGCAATTAAATATCTATAAAAACACCTTCAATATTGTTTTTTGAAAAGCTGAGGCAGAAGCATTAAATACAATTTGCTCCCGCCATCGTTCCAAATCCTCTCCCGATGAAAAATCGGGATCCGGGTTTTCCACTTTGTCGGGTT
>SEDB01000334.1 GCA_004210715.1 Pedobacter sp. | reverse complement strand
TTCTTGCCAGGTTTGATCTAATTGAGATAAAATATCCTTTCCAACTTCGGTTAAGGTATAATATTTACGGGGCGGGCCTGAGGTAGATTCTACCCAGTTGTAGCTTAACAAACCATTGTTTTTAAGCCTGGTTAATAATGGATATAGTGTGCCCTCAACCACCAACAACTTTGCCGACCTTAATTCAGCAATAATATCCGAAGCGTAAATTTCGCCACGTGAGATGATTGATAAAACACAGTACTCCAGAATTCCCTTCCGCATTTGTGTTTGCGTATTTTCTGCTATCATAATACAAAGATATATGTTTTATATTGTACTATGCAATACATAGTACTAAAATAAATTAAAATTTAGACACAAATGATTGATATTCAGATTATTAATTTTAAAAAGAAATTTTTATCTTATTTTTTAGGACTTAATTTTTTTATATTTTCTTGAAAAGCAATGGCAGAATTCTTCGGTTTTGGGCTTCCCGCTATCGCCTATATCCCCAATTTTGGTAGAAAAATTGGGCGCTATTTGGCTTTATCGGGTTTAGATTGGTTGGGTTTGTGTAAGAAACTTAGCTATTATTTGTTCGCAGTAAAAATGTATCTCATCAGAATATTTTGGTGTCTGCACGCTATCGCTTTAGGATCCCCGCATACGCGAGGATGACGACGGATCAGAACATGCCGTCATTTCCACGCAGGTGGAAATCTTAAAGCCATCGCTATTTTCGGCAATACGCTATATACAACTCCTAAAATTAAACACAAACAAATTACTACAAATTAGGTAGGAATAATATATTTTAATAATTTTGCAGCATTTATAACTTCATTCATGAAAAAATCAATTGCCAGTATTGTTGCTGAAGCAAACGAAAGCGGCGAGGGAACGCTCAAAAGAACCTTAGGTCCAATCAATTTGATATTAATTGGCGTTGGTTTAACTCTTGGTGCCGGATTATTTTCCATCACAGGCCTGGCGGCGGCCAATCATTCAGGACCAGCGGTAACCTTATCATTTGTAATTGCTGCATTAGGCTGTGGCTTCGCAGCACTTTGTTATGCCGAATTCGCTTCGATGATCCCCGTTGCGGGTAGTGCCTACACCTATTCTTACGCCACCATGGGCGAGCTTTTCGCCTGGATTATTGGATGGGATTTGGTTTTGGAATATTCTGTAGGTTGTGCTACAGTAGCCATCAGCTGGTCGCAATATTTAACCCGTTTTCTAGGAAGTTTAGGCATCTATTTACCGCCACAACTCACGCTCTCTCCTTTCGAAACAGCAAAATTAGCAGATGGTTCAACCGTAAATGGAATTATTAATATTCCTGCTGCATTGGTGGTGGTTTTAATGACAGCCATTTTAATCCGTGGAACAAAAGGATCAGCCATTGTAAATGGAATTATCGTATTTTTAAAAGTAGGCGTGGTTTTGATTTTCATCGCACTTGGTTGGCAATACATCGACCCAGCGAATTATCATCCTTACATCCCAGAAAACACTGGTACCTTTGGGCAATTTGGCTGGAGTGGAATTTTGCGAGGAGCCGGTTTGGTTTTCTTTGTATTCATCGGCTTTGATGCCGTAGCTGCATCCGCTCAGGAAACTAAAAATCCAGGGCGAGATTTACCAATTGGAATTATTGGATCCCTTTTAGTTTGTACGGTTTTGTTCGGCCTATTTGGCCATGTAATGACGGGTTTAGCCAACTATAAAGAATTTGCAAATAGTGGCGCACCAGTTGCCATCGCTATTGAAAAAACACCATACGGATGGTTGAGCCAGGCCATAATTTTAGCAATTTTAATTGGTTACACCTCTGTAATTCTGATCGATTTAATGGCGCAATCGCGAATGTTTTATTCCATCAGTAAAGATGGTTTACTGCCAAAAATGTTTTCTGATGTGCACTCGAAATTTAAAACGCCTTGGAAATCAAACATCATCCTCTGCATTTTCATTGCGCTTTTTGCAGCATTCGTACCCATGAATGTGGTGGGCGAAATGACAAGCATAGGAACATTACTAGCCTTTTTAATGGTTTGCGTGGGAATTCTTATTTTAAGAAAAACTGATCCTGATGCGAAACGACCGTTTAGAGTTCCTTTAGTGCCACTTATTCCTATTTTAGGTATTTTAACCTGTGTGGCCATGATGATATTTTTGCCTGCAGATACCTGGATACGTTTGATCGTATGGTTGGCTATTGGGTTGGCCATTTATTTCTTCTATGGTAAAAAGAATAGTAAACTTAGAACAGAAGAATCACTAAAAGAAAACGTTTAAAATGCTATACATCATCCGTTTATGACTACCAGGATGTTTTAATTTCTATACATCCTGATAGTCAATAGGATAACCAAAAACGGTGTTATAAATGGATAATGATCAGATATTTAACAAAAAACTATAAGTTATCCACAATTCCACATTTTTTGAGGTTTTTGGCTTGCGATTTGAAATAGGAAAATTAACCTATAAAAACATTTTCCTATGATTATTAAATTAGACACTTCAGTTTTCCGACTAAGCAGACACAAAGCTGAAACGATAAAAAAGCTTGCCAAACCATTAACCCGAGCGCAATGGATCAATGCAGATAGAATAGTGATTGCCACCATGTTTATCGCAACAGTTATCGCAGCAATTTTATTTTAGTTTCTGATGATTCCTCAAAAATCTTCCGAAATCATTTCTTTGTTTATCATCACGGCAGCTAAAGTTCCTGCCGCTGTAATTACCGATAACGACCTCATGAGGGTCGTACAATCTCCTGCGGCATAAACGCCTTTAGCAGTTGTTTGCTGCTG
>SEDB01000045.1 GCA_004210715.1 Pedobacter sp. | reverse complement strand
TACCGTTTGCAGGGTGTGAAAATTAATGATAAACACTTCGAGGTAATTGTTCACCAGATGATGCAGAAAGTTCACATCGAGGATCCAGGTGATACTATTTTCTTAGAAAATAACGCTGTTGACCGTTGGGATTTTGCAGATGAGAACGATGCAATGTACGACAAGAAAGTTGTTGAAGATGCAGGCGACTCTACTGATTTAAAACCAGGCCAGATTGTTTCATTACGTAGATTAAGAGATGAAAATTCTCAATTGAAACGTAAAGACTTGAAACAAATCACGGTTAGAGATGCAAGACCAGCAACTGCAAGTTCTATCTTACAAGGTATTACAAGAGCATCATTAGGTACTAAATCGTTCATTTCTGCGGCTTCGTTCCAGGAAACTACGAAAGTATTAAATGAGGCAGCGATTGCAGGTAAACGCGATAATATGTTAGGCTTGAAAGAAAATGTGATCGTTGGTCACTTAATCCCTTCAGGTACTGGTGTACGTGGTTACGAAAGAATCATCGTTGGTTCACAAGAAGAGTACGATAAATTATTGGCTTCGAAACAAGAAGAAGTAGACGCATAATAACAATCATATTTTTTAAAAGGGCTGTTTCATTCATTTGAAACAGCCCTTTTTTTGTTTAAAATATTTTCAACTCTTGCTTAGAAAATATTACCTTTAATCGCTCTATTTAAGAACAGTGCAAAATTTACCACATTATGGAAGAACAACAAAACGAAAACCAATTAAACATAGAGCTATCTGAAGAAATTGCTGAAGGTATTTTTTCAAATCTTGCCATTATCACTCATTCGAATACAGAGTTTGTATTGGATTTTATTCGCGTAATGCCAGGTATTCCGAAGGCAAAAGTGAAATCAAGAATCATTTTAACTCCAGAGCATGCTAAGCGGTTATTAACAGCCTTGGATGATAATATTCAAAAGTTTGAAGCTGTAAACGGACGCATTAAAACGCAAGAAGAACCACCATTTCCCATGGGCTTTGGCGGACCTACCGCTCAGGCGTAATTTTTTCAAGTTGAACATAATTCTTAAAAACAAATTTAGTCTTACTATGTTAGCATAGTAAGCGTTTGTGCTATAACCATTTATAATGATGAAAAAACTTTTATTGAGCGTATTACTCGCTGCTCCACTTTGGGTGTTGGGGCAGGGTTTCCAGGTTAATTTACAGGGACAAAAACAAATTGGAATGGCTGGCGCTGGTTCTGCACTAGCATTAGATGAAGCATCAGTATTTTTTAACCCGGGTGCAGTAACTTTTTTAGAAAAAAACTCCATTTCTGCCGGGGTTAATCCTCTACTTTTCAAATCTGCCTTTAAACAGAGCGGATCAAATATCACTGAAAATGTTAAAAATAAAATCGCTCCACCATTTGAAGCTTATGCAGTTTGGGGGCCAAAATCAAATAAATGGAAGTTAGGCTTGGGCGTTTACACTCCTTTTGGTGGATTGGTAGATTGGGGAAATGATTGGTCGGGTAGGTATGCACTAACCTCATTAAATTTAAAAGCCATTTATTTTCAGCCAACATTGAGTGTTAAAATTACTGATCGTATTGGTATTGGAGCTGGTTTCGTTTATAACCATGGAGACGTAAATCTTCAACGTGCCCTTCCTGTAAACTATGCTGATGGGCGCTCAGGGCATGCAACCCTGGAAGGAACCGGAAGTGGTTATGGTTGGAATGCCGGGATTTACATCAATACTTTAAGTAACATTACTTTCGCAGTTGTTCATAAATCGAAAGTGGTAACCAAGTTGGATGGTGGAAGTGCTACCTTTGATGTTCCAGAATCATTGAGGTCTTCATTTCCTGCAGGAAATACTTTCAACGCAGAACTGCCATTGCCTTCTACAACAACATTAGGGATTGGTATCCCACTTTCAAAAAGTACTACCTTAGCGTTCGACGCAAGTTGGGTACAATGGAGGGTTTATGAAGAACTGGCATTTGACTATGCTATAAACACACCAGCTTTGGCCGATACAAAATCTGCCCGTAATTATCGCGATGGTTCTTCGTTTAAGTTAGGCGTAAATCATAAAGCATCAGAAAAACTAGCATTAAGAGCAGGTATTGGATATGCATTTTCTCCGGTTCAGGATGGATATGTTACACCAGAAGCACCTGATGCAGATCGTTATATTTTAAGTGCAGGTGTGGGTTATGCACCAACTAGTCGTTTTGAAGTAAATGCATCATTCTTTTTCGAAGATGTTAAATCGCGTAAGCAAAAAAATATTGAAACGGGCTTAGATGGTACATTCAAAACATTGGTTTATGCACCCGGTCTTTCATTAACTTATAAATGGTAGGAGAAATTACAATGAAAAAAATTATATCAAATAGCTTTCTTGCTGCCGTTTTATTATTCGCAGCATCTTGTAAGCCAGAAATAGAAACACCTGCAGGTACTACTGCTGGTCAGGCGAATTTCAATAAATATATTTCAGTGGGCAACTCATTAACAGCAGGTTTTGCAGATGGTGGTTTGTATCTGGAAGGACAAAAGGTTGCCTATCCTAATTTATTGGCGGCTCAAATGTCTACTGTTGGGGGCGGAGCCTTTACTTCACCATTTTTTACTGATGCCCAAGCAAATGGTTCAGGTTATTTGAATTTATCGGCATTGGTTAACGGCACACCGACTTTAACAAATGTAACTACAAATTTGGCTTACCGTGATGCGACACACTTGGCAAAGTACAGTGGAGAAGTTCAGAATTTGGGTATTCCGGGTATGCGTGTAGATTTGGCATTTGCGGCGCCATATAGTGCAGCAAATATGTACATGGAACGCTTGCTTACTGATGCTCAAGTAGGAACGACTACTTATTTTCAGTTTATTCAGGGAAGAAATCACACCTTTTTCTCCTTATGGTTAGGAAATAATGATGCTCTGGGCTGGGCTACAAATGGAGGCGTAACGACTGATGCAACAAACGTGCTTACAGATAAAGCTACATTCTCTATGTTATACTCCAATTTGGTTAATGCACTAACTGCTGGCGGGCAGAAAGGGGTGGTTGGAACCATTCCTGATGTAACCGCTGTACCATATTTCAATACAGTTACGGTGCCTGCATTATTGGCTGCAGCTAAAGCAATCAATCCTGCGGCGGTGGCTGTATTTATTCAAACTGGTACAGGTGTAAGGGCGGCCACAAGTGAAGACTTGATTCGTTTGCCATTTCAATCCGCTGGTCTTTTTGGCACTGGAACCATTCCTTATGGTTTAGATCCAAGAAATCCAATTGCTAATAATTGGGTGCTGGATAAAGATGAAGTAATTAGAGTGAAAGATTATGTAAATAGTTATAATAGCACGATTAAATCTCTTGCCAATAGCAAAGGTTTGGCTGTTGCTGATACCTATACTTTTTTAAACACTGTTAAAACTGGTATTGCCGTTCAGGGAATTAATATCAATGCAGCCTTTATTCAAGGTGGTGCATTTTCACTAGATGGTGTGCATTTAACACCGCGTGGAAATGCGGTAATTGCAAACGTATTTATAGATGCGATTAATAGTACCTATGGTTCTGCTATACCAACAATAGATATCACAAAATATAGGGGAGTGAAATTTCCTGGTTAATAATATTAATTAAGATCAAAAGCAAAAGGGATTCATATTTTATGAATCCCTTTTTTGTGCGCCGGGCATGGCGATCTGCTATAGGGTTCAAGTCCCGAACACGCTTTGCAGTAGGAAGTGTAGCTTAAGACAAGGGTGTCGTGGGCGACTGCGAATCTAAAGGAAGTCGGCGGCAAATATGGGGGCTCACGAACAGAAACTGTATATAAGGCGGCATTAGTCTGGGTGATGTTGCAAAACAAACAAAAGCCCAATACTGCATGGGAACTATGACGTAAATACAGGAGCTGGATCCATAGGAAGTAGATAGCCTTACCCCGGGAGATCTGGTTACAATCCGTCGAGGGCATGCGCGAATGCCGTAGAGGAAACACTGCTCAGAATAATAATGAGCAGCTGGTCTAACCAGAAGTCAGCAGCGGCCATATTACTGTAGGTAAATTACAGGAAGGGATAAATGTTAGGATGGCAAAGGAAACAGGAAGTTTATGGCAAAGCGTCTACAGCTGAAACACTTAAGAGAACTGCTTATATGAGGGTAGGACGGAATCCGAGATTAAATTATAAGAGGAGCTGAGCCGAGCCGTGCAACCAATGTGCACAATGCCTGGGAAGGAGTTTTTTTTTTTTAGTATTATGCTTGAAGAAATATTAGACATCCGAAATGTACAAAAAGCCTTTAGGCAGGTTACTGCGAATAAGGGTGCTGGAGGTATTGATGGTATGCAGACCGATGAACTTTCGCGACTACCTGAATGCTAACTGGCAGACACTACGGTCAAATATTTTAACAGGTAATTTTCGGCCAAATGCTGTTCGAAAGGTAGAAATACCCAAAAGCGGAGGAGGGATGAGGATGCTTGGCATCCCAACGGTCATTGATCGTATAATCCAACAGTCTATCGCTCAATGGCTGATCCCCAAGTATGAGGGTGACTTTTCTGCTAAAAGTTATGGTTTTCGGCCAAAGCGCAATGCCCATCAGGCAGTGCTAAAAGCTCAGGAATATCTTAACACAGGTTACACCTGGATTGTGGAACTTGATCTGGACAAATTTTTTGACCGGGTAAACCATGACAAACTTATGCATCTGCTGTCAGTAAAGATAAAAGATAAGCGTACATTGAAGCTTATTCGTCTTTATCTGAGTGTGGGAATCATGGAGAATGGATTGGTAAGCCCAAGAAGAGAAGGAACGCCACAAGGCAGTCCATTGAGTCCATTATTGTCAAATGTTATCCTGGATGAACTTGATGTTAAGCTCGAAGAGCGTGGCCACAGTTTTGTGCGATATGCTGATGATTGCAGTATTTATTTGCGAAGCAAGAAGTCTGCTGAACGTGTGATGTCGAACATTTCTAGCTATCTTGAGGAGTCCTTAAAACTTAAGGTTAACAGGGAGAAGAGTAAGGTCAGCAAACCAACGGATAGTTCTTTGTTGGGCTTTTCCTTTTATAAGAGAAAAGGATGGCAGTTACGTTTGTCTTCAGGTTCTGTTAAGAAAGTTAAAGAAAAGATACGGTTCTATACCCAACGCAAACATTCTGTCTCACTAAGTAATCGGCTGGGAAAATTGGACGAAGTAATTAGGGGATGGGTTAACTATTTCTCTATCGCTACGGGCAAGAAGGTGTTTGAAGAGCTGGATAGGATGGTTCGTAGAAGACTCAGGGTTATCCTCTGGAAAGAATGGAAGAATGCGTCAAACCGGATGCGTAACCTAATAAAGCTGGGGATATCCAAAAGCCAATCCTATCAATGGTCTCAAAGTAGAAAATCATATTGCAGAACAGCTAATAGCAAGATACTGATGATAAGTTTGAACAATGCTTACTTCTCCAAAATGAAGTATGTCGGCTTTGAAAAATACTACTATTGGAAAACGAAACACCAAATGAAATTATTCTAGCAAACCGCCGTATGCCGAACGGCACGTACGGTGGTGAAGGGGGACAGGTAGCCAGCTAATGGCTACCTTCCTACCTAATTATAACTGACTTTTAATAAAAGCGATTATGTTATCCTTATCATTAGGTTCAAACCATTTTATTTCTTCATCTCTTCTGAACCAGGTTAATTGCCTTTTGGCAAATCGACGTGTATTTTGCTTGATGGCAGTCACTGCTTCTTCAAGTGATGTTTTTTCTTCTAAAAAATCGAAAATTTCACTGTAGCCAACGGTGTTTAGCGCATTCATGTTTTTAAACTTTTGAAGTGATTTTACTTCTTCCACCAATCCATTATCAATCATTTGATCGACTCTTTTATTTATTCTACCATAAAGAGTAGCACGATCGGTATTCAATCCTACTTTTATTACTTTAAATGGCCTTACTTTTTTTGTTGCGGATAACATGGAAGACAATTTTTGCCCAGTCGATAAAATAACTTCTAAACCCCTTATCATTCTTTGGGGATTTTGCTGATCTACTTTAGCGAAGTATTCTGGATCCAGATTGGCCAAATCTTTTTGAATACTAATTATTCCTTCCTGCTCAAATTGAGTGTTTAGCTTTTCTCTAATGGAAAGATCAATTTCTGGCATTTCATCCAGACCATTAAGCAACGCGTTCACATATAAACCCGATCCACCCACCAAAATTGCTACATCCTGATCTGCAAAGATTTCTGCTGCTTTTTTTAAAGCTTCTACTTCAAAATCACCTGTACTAAAAAGTTGGGTAACAGAGTGAGAATTGATGAAGTGATGTTTTGCAGCAGCTAACTCTCTAGTATCGGGTTTTGCTGTTCCAATTTCCATCTCTTTGAAAAATTGCCTTGAATCAGCAGAAATGATTTCAGTATTGAAGTGTTGAGCCACTTTAATAGCCAAAGCAGTTTTTCCAATCGCAGTTGGACCGACAATGGAAATTAAGTTTTTTTTGTTTAGCATCGTTTGCATATAAAAATAAAAGCTGTCAAATTTAATATCTGACAGCTTTTAAGCCATTATCATTGATTTATAGACTAATAATCATCTTTCTGATCATCATCATAACCATCGTTATCTGAAAATTCATCGCCGAATTCATCATCTTCACTCTCATCTTCTTCATCTCTTTCTTTCTCATTAATACCCATTTCGCCCATAGCCTCTAACTCATCGGTATCTTCAGGAACAAAATTCATTTCATTCAAGAAATCAAATTCACTGGCAGATGCAATTGCTCCCCGAGGATCAACAGCAGTTGGACTGTTTTGCTCCATAATTTTTGGGGCTTCTCCAGCACTTCTTGCTAAAAAAGGATATTCGATATTTGGATCAGGATCCAGTACGATTTTAACCAGTTCAACATGGAAATCATATGGACGGTCGAAGTTGTAGATGTAGTAAAATTTCTGATGTGGATCTTCAATAAAACCACTTAGTTTAGAATTCTCCATCAACACCACCCTGTCTTTTTTCCTTTCACTTGGCAAATAGGCAATTTCATCGCCCTTTAACCAGTTGTCTGTACTTACATAGAATGATGAAGATTTTTCGGCATTATAACCTGTAGATTTATGAATGGCCTTGTGCAGGTCTTCAAATGTTTGGTTTGATTTAATGTCGATCTCTCTCACAACATCATCAAAATCTTCGAAAGTAATTCTAAATTTATAAATAGCCATTAGTGTATTTTGGAACCGTAAAAATAAAGTTAATTTACATTACCTCAAACATCAAATTGTATAAAAGGTTGGCTTTATTTGATGGATAGGCAATTAAATTATTTATTAACAGGATTTAAACCCATTTGTTTTGCTTGATTTAGCATAAAATGATAAGCCTCATCGTAATCATTTTTAATCTCGCCTTCTAGTATAGCTTCGCGTATGGCATTTTTAATCAGGCCAACCTCTTTGCCTGCATCCAAACCAAACGTTTCCATAATGTTGTTCCCGGTAATAGGTGGCTGCCAGTTTCGAAGTTGATCACGTTCTTCTACATCTTTCAGTTTTATTTTAACCAGTTCAAAGTTTCTTCTGTATTTGGTTTTTTTGTACTCGTTCTTCGTGGTAACATCAGCATTGCAAAGCATCATCAAAGCTTCAATTTCTTCTCCGGCATCAAAAAGTAATCTGCGCACTGCCGAATCAGTTACGGTTTCTTGCGCCAGTACAATTGGGCGTAGGTGGAGTTGAACCAATTTTTGAACAAATTTCATTTTTTCATTCAATGGAAGTTTAAGCTGAGCGAATATTTTTGGAACCATTCTCGCTCCACGATCTTCATGTCCGTGAAAAGTCCATCCATGTCCTTCTTCAAAACGTTTGGTAGCGGGTTTGGCAATATCATGTAAAATAGCCGCCCAACGCAACCACAAATCATCCGTAACTGCACAAATGTTATCCAAAACTTCCAGGGTATGGTAAAAGTTGTCTTTATGGCCTTTTCCTTTTATGATTTCTACGCCATAAAGCTGCGCCATTTGAGGAAAAATAATTTCCAGTAAACCAGTATCAAACAAATGTTTAAAGCCAACAGAAGGAACGGGCGACAAAATAATTTTATTCATCTCATCTGTAATCCTTTCTTTTGAAACAATGCTGATGCGTTTTTTTTGCGCTTTAATAGCGTTTAATGCGGCTTCATCAATATTAAAATTCAGTTGCGATGCAAAGCGTATGGCACGCATCATGCGTAGAGGATCATCAGAAAATGTTATTTCAGGATCTAAGGGTGTGCGAATTAATTTGTTTTCTACATCTTTAAGTCCTTCAAAAGGATCTAATAATTCTCCAAAATGATCGGAATTTAAGTTTATTGCCAACGCATTAATCGTAAAATCCCTTCGCAATTGGTCGTCTTCCAGTGTACCATCTTCCACGATTGGTTTACGGGAATCAGAGCGATAGGATTCTTTTCTTGCACCTACAAATTCTACCTCTAAATCCTGATATTTAATGTTTGCAGTGCCAAAATTCTTAAATATTGCAACTTTGCTATTTAACTTTCTGCCTACAGCCTCTGCGTAATCAATTCCGCTGCCCACCACTACAATATCGATATCTTTCGATGGCCGGTTAAGAAACAAATCCCTTACAAAGCCACCAATAACGTAAGCTTCGGTTTTGTTTTTATCAGCGATAGTTGATAAGGTTTTAAATATTGGATGTTGTAGGTGTTGCTGCATGTTTATAAATTGTTGCCAACCTTAAGCAGTATCCGCACAGGTGTAGCGGTACTTTAGTTCACAATTGAAAATACAAAAGTAATAAAATTACTTACGAATAAATTCAAATTGTCCGCCTGGAGAAAGCTTCATGATGGTAGAAGGTTTTTTAGCAGTACGATTTTCCTGTTCAAAATCTACCACATAATCAACCGCGTCTAAAATTTCAGGATCAATATCATCAAAATATTTTGGCGAAGGTTGGCCGCTTAAATTTGCTGATGTGGAAACGATAGGTTTTCTAAATCGTTGAACTAGTGGGGTACAGAAATCGTGTTTAACAACCCTGATGCCAACGCTACCATCGGCATTAATCACATTCGCAGCCAGATTTTTTGCATCTGAAAAAATGATTGTCAAAGGGTTTTCTGCATATTCAATTAAATCATAAGCTACCTCAGGAATTTCTTTTACATAGCTCTGAATTTTGCTGTCAACATCCAAGAGTACAATCAAGCTTTTTTCTGCGGGCCTGTTTTTGATTTTCAATAGCTTATCAACGGCATCAGCATTTGTGGCATCACAGCCTAAGCCCCAAATGGTATCGGTTGGATATAATATTACGCCACCATTTTTAATTACTTCTAAAGCTTTATTAATTTCATCTTTAAGCATATTGCAAAGATATTTATAAATAAGAAGTTAAATATTGTTAATGTTGGAATTTTTAATTTGAGGATTGTTTATTTTTACCAGAAACGCTTTAATCAAATGAAAAGAATAATTTTTCTCACTTCTTTGCTCACTTTATCGGTTTTTACCTTTGCTCAAAAAAAAGCAATACTTCATTACAGTTTTGTTCAAAATATTGGTGGCAGGTTAATTACAAGCTCACTTGATCAACATTATGTGAATGGCAGATCTATAGAACTTCCGGTAATTCATAAGAGGTTAAATGATACTACAATTTACGATGGGGGTAAAGTTGTTAAGAATATTTATATAAACGGGAATGCAAAAAGGTTTCCATTTGTGTTAAAAACACCGTTAAGTAAAAGTTTAATATACGCGGAAAGCATTTGGATTAAACCAACAGTGCTGGTTATCGATTCCCTTAATAATTTTAAGTGGCGTATTTCAAAGGAAAGCAAAAATATAGGAGATGTAAACTGTGTTAAAGCTGAAACTTTTTTTAGGGGAAGAAATTATATTGCCTGGTTTAAGCCCGATCAAAATATTCAGGCAGGACCATGGAAGTTTGGAGGTTTGCCTGGTATTATTTACGAGGTAGCCGATGCTAATGGCTTATTTGCCTATGCTTTAAATGAAGTTGAGCTTGTTGACGATTTTGCAATAGAACTTAAGGTGCCTGAGGCTTACGCGAATGATCAAATAATTCCGCATCAGGATTTTATTAACCTGTGGAAAGAAACTAAACTAGAAGTCGAAAAAAATAACGATAAAGTAACCAGCACTTTAAATGGTTCAAGCAGTGTCAAACACGCCGTTGCTCCATTGAAAGAGTTGTACTAAATTCTGCTGAATGTTAAATTTCATAATATCCTAAAGCTAAGGGCTATAAGGTAAAACTAAATTAAATTTTAAACGTTTTTGATTATACAATCCGATTGTAAAAAATATCATATCCTTATGTTTTTTACATACATATTCACTATATTTATTAGAGGTTATTAAAATAAAAACAACGCACAAATGAAAACAGTAAAAACTTTATTAATGCTATTTACAGTTGTATTGGCATTATCAGGATGTTCGAGTCTCCGCACTGCATCCGATTTCGATAAAAATGCAGATTTTAACGCTTACAAAACTTACAACTTTTACGATAAAGGCATAGCGAGAGTTAGATTAAACAATTTGGATAAGCGCAGGCTAATGGCAGCAGTTGAAGCAGAGATGAATGCTAAAGGCTTCGTTAAAGCTGATAAGCCTGATATGTTGGTAAATTTGGTAGTCGTGGGAAGAGAAAAAACTGATGTTTACAATTCTGGCTTTGGTGGCTGGGGTTGGGGCGGCGGCTGGGGCTGGCGTGGTGGTTGGGGCGGCTGGGGTTCTCCATTTTGGGGCGGTGGTCCAAGCTACGTAAACCAATATATTGAAGGAACAATTATTATTGATTTCTTGGATCCAGCGAAAAAAATCTTATTCTGGCATGGAAGAGGGTCAGGATTTAATCTTGATAATTTAAATAAAAGAGAAGAACGTTTATATACTGGCGTGAGAGAAATCTTGGCACAATATCCGCCGAATGCAATCGCTGCTAAATAAATTACTTTAAAATATTCAGGTAGCAATTCATTAATTGCTGCGTAACTAAAGGGCTGTTGAATTTCTGAACGAATTCCAGCCCTTTTTCTTTCATCTCCTTTTGTAAAGATGGATTAGCTAAAACTTCATTGATCCTGTTACTCAATCCATTTACATCTGTCGGTTCAATATAAATACTTTTTGGCCCACCAGCTTCTTCCAAACAAGATCCTTTTGCAGCAATAACCGGAACTCCGGAATATAAAGCTTCAATAATGGGGATGCCAAATCCTTCGTAAAAAGATGGATAAACAAAAATACCGGCCATTTGATAAATACCGGGCAAATCAGTAAAAGGGATGTTTCTTAATAAAATGATACGATCCTTGAGCGCTAAAGCTTCAATCTCCTTTTCAACTTCGTTAAAGTACGGCGTTTGTTTGCCGATAACAACTAACTTGTAATCATCACGTACATTTCTCAGCGCTTTTATAGTTAATAACAGGTTTTTACGGGCCTCTATTGTTCCAACACTTAGTATGTATTTATCTGGAAGATTGTATTCCCTTCTAATCTTTTCAAGGGTTGGTTGTGATAAGGTCGTTTTGAAACTTTCATCACAACTTTGATAAATCACTTCAATCTTATCGGGATTTGTACCATAAAGTTCAACGATATCCTGCTTTGTTTTTTCACTTATCGCGATGATCTTATCCGCTCTTTTACAAGCCGATTTGCTTTTCCATTCGTATAATTTTCTATCAATAAGTTTATAGTAATGAGGGAAACGAAGAAAAATTAAATCATGAATGGTTACAACCGATTTTATTGGTGTATGCTGGATGTAAAATGGAATCTCGTGACTTAAGCCGTGGAAAATTTGAACATTATCCCTTAATAGATCTTTAAGGATGTTTAAAGTCCTCCACAAGAAACGATCTTGAGGAAGCTTTAATTGAATATTTTCCTTTTCAAAAAAAGCATCGATTTGTTTAGCTGACTTTGCTTTAGGGGAGTATACGAGGTATTGATTTTCTGGATACTGATCTGCCAGATGCTCAATTAACGATCGGCTGTAATTACCTAATCCAGTTAAATTATTGGCGGCCCGCTTGCCATCGTAGCCAATTTTGAGTTTTGAGTTAAAAGTTGAAAGTTGAGGGTTTTCTTGCTGGGAACTTAAGTTTTCTAAACTCTCATGCGCTATTTTACCTTCCACTTTCAACTTTTTACTAATGACTATACTGCTACATTATTTTCTCTTAACGCATCGTTAAGGGAAGTCTTTTTATCTGTACTTTCTTTACGTTTACCAATAATTAATGCGCAAGGAACTTGATATTCTCCAGCAGGAAAACTTTTAGTATAGCTTCCAGGAATTACTACTGAACGGGCTGGAACCACGCCTTTATATTCAACTGGAGTTGGACCAGTTACATCAATAATTTTAGTCGATGCTGTTAAAACAACGTTTGCGCCTAAAACAACTTCTTTTTCTAATTTAACACCTTCAAC
>SEDB01000333.1 GCA_004210715.1 Pedobacter sp. | reverse complement strand
CGAGCAGATTGCCACAGTCGTGTAACACGCCTTCGCAATGACGAATTGGGTTTTAGCGTAGGAACCACCCCCCGCCCCTCCTTGAAAATAAGGAGGGGAGTTCCCCTCAAATTCTGTTAAAAACCCCCTTTTGCAACGTAGGGTTTTCTGCTCCTGGCTATCCTTCCCATTTCAGGGGGAAGGTGCCCGTAGGGCGGATGGGGGTTCTGCACTTTGATAACCGGCATAGAATATTTTTAATGCAGGAACCACCCCATAAAATAAAAAAGGGGAAAATCCCCCCCTTTTATTTTTATTGTAATGAATGCTTAATGCTTTCTGCTACCCACTCTATTCATGGGAAGGGGGTTAATTCCAACCCCCACCTAAACTCCGGTACAAACCAACAACTGCATTTAACTGTTCAGTTTTAATGGTTGTTAATTCTAATTCGCTTTGCAACAAATTACCCTGAGCCGTTATCACTTCTAAATAGTTTGCCATACCACTTTTAAACAACATACTTGCATTCTTAGATGCCTGTTGTAAAGTCAAAGCTCTTTTTTCAGCGATACCATACTGCGTTTTCAATTTCTCTACTTTTGTTAATTCATCAGAAACCTCTCCTACCGCATTAATAACAGATTGACGGAATTGAATAACCGTTTTCTCCCTGTCAATTTTAGCCAGTTCTAACGTAGACTTCAATTGACCTCTTTGAAAAATGGGCTGTGTAATTCCACCGGAAACCAGGCCGAAGAGCGAGGCAGGCACATTAAACCAATTGCTGGCTTTAAACGAATTGATGCCACCACTTGCTGTAATCACTAAAGATGGATACAAACTCGCTTTCGCCACACCAACCTTGGCATTTGCTATGTTTAACGCCAACTCAGCAGACTTAATATCTGGTCTGCGGCTTAACAACGATGATGGGAACCCAGCATTTAAGTCTTGTGGAATCGCCATTTTATCTAAACGACTTGTCCTGTTTATCGATTTTGGCATCGTACCAATCAACACGCTCAAAGCATTTTCCTGTAAAGCAACATTTTGCTCCAGGCGAGGAATTAATTGTGCCGCATTTAACTGCTGCGCCTCGGCTTGCTGGATCGCTAATGAAGTAACCTGACCAGCATCAAACTGTAAATTGATAATCCTTAAAGTACTGTCGTTCAGTTTTAAATTCTTCTTAGCAATTTCTAATTGAGCATCAAGCATCAACAGGTTATAATAGCCTTGCGCAACATTAGAAACCAAACGAGTTTGAACCGCTTTACGTGCCTCTTCGGTTTGCAAAAAACTGGCTAAAGCACCAGCTTTTTGATTACGGATTTTTCCCCAGATATCAGCTTCCCAAAGTAAGCCAAGGTTGGCATTATAATCTTCGATATGCGTTGAACCTGTAAACTGATTTAAGCTTAAGCCGTTTAAACTGTTGTCAGACGGGCGGCTTGAACTTGCCGCCACCTGTAACTTTAACTCAGGTAAATAACCCAATTTCGATTGTTTAAACAATACTTCAGCCGCATCGATATTTTTCAATGCAATTTGCATATCGTAATTCTTAACCAAGGATGCTTAAAATATTAAACCGTTTCATAAACTTCTTTAATTATAAGTTCTTCTTCATGATGAGGAACAACCTCATCTGATTTTCTTGATATTTTTTCTTGTAAAGCCTGGAAGATGACAAAGAGTACCGGGATGATAAACAAACCTAAAACTACGCCCGAAATCATTCCTCCCGCTGCACCAATACTGATCGAGTGGTTACCTTGTGCCGACGGACCTGTAGCGCCCATCATCGGAATTAAACCAACGATAAAAGCCAATGACGTCATAATAATCGGGCGCAACCTTGATTTAGCAGCTTCCAATGCCGATGCAACCAAAGGCTGTCCGCTTCTTCTTCGTTGAACCGCAAATTCTACAATCAGAATCGCGTTCTTAGCCAGCAATCCGATCAGCATAATCAGCGCAACCTGTACATAAATATTATTTTGAATACCTGTTAAACCAATGGCAACAAATACACCGAATATACCTGCTGGGATCGATAAGATTACCGAAAGAGGCAGAATATAACTTTCATACTGTGCCGAAAGCAGGAAGTAAATAAATACCAGACACAATAAGAAAATCACGGTCGATTGGCCACCAGAAGAAATTTCTTCACGGGTTTGACCAGAGAATTCGTAACTGTAACCAGATGGCAAATGTTTCTCAGCCACCTCTTCGATTGCCTTAATCGCCTGACCAGAACTAAAACCTGGTTTCGGAATCGCATTAATTGAAATCGAATTAAACAGATTGTATCTCGAAGCCGTTTCTGAACCATAAATACGACTCAATTTTACCAGCGTATTGATCGGCACCATTTCACCACGGTTACTTTTCACAAAAACACGGTCGATTGATGACGGGTCTGCCCGATCCTGAACATCAGCCTGAACAACAACACGGTAATATTTACCGAAGCGGTTAAAATCTGATGCCTGTGCACTACCGAAATAAGTTTGCATGGTTTGCAAAATGTCTTTCACATTTACTCCTAATTGGTCAGCTTTTTCGTCGTTGATATCCAATTGCAATTGTGGATAATCGGCTTTAAAACTGGTAAAGGCTACTGCAATTTCTGGGCGCTTCATTAATTCTCCAATAAATTGCTGAGAGATTCCGCTAAATTTATCCAGCTTACCACCAGTTTTATCTTGTAGAACCATATCTAAGGCTTCCACATTACTAAAACCAGGTACAGTTGGGAAACTGAATACGAAGAAACTACCGCCGGTAATACCACCCAGTTTACCACGAACCTGATTCATGATCTCTTCGATGTTTTTTACTGCGCCACGCTCTTCATTTGGCTTTAACAATACGAAAACCACAGCTGAAGATGGACTGGTAGAATTGGTTAATAAGTTGAAACCAGAAATAGCCGTTACATCTCTTGAAGCATCTAACTTGCTTAATAAAGTTTCCGCTTCTGTCATTACTTTTTGTGTGCCTTCTAATGATGTACCCGATGGCGTATTTACCGCAATAGCGATAAAACCCTGGTCTTCCGTTGGAATAAATCCTGCAGGTGTGGTTTTTACCATGAAAACGGTAGCTAAAGTAATCAGCACTAAACCACCCATGCTCAACCATTTATGATGAACCAAAAACTTCAAACCGCCAACATAACGATTGGTAAGGGAATTAAAACTGTGGTTAAATCCGTTGAAGAATCTTTGTTTGAAGTTTGATTTCTGCTCAGGTTTTTCACTAGGTGAAGAATGGTTATCTTTAAGAAATAAAGCAGCCAAAGCAGGACTTAAAGTTAAAGCGTTAACCGCTGAAATCACGATCGCAATAGCCATGGTAAAAGCAAATTGGCGATAGAAAACACCTGTAGAACCCTCCATAAAACCAACGGGTAAAAACACTGCGGCCATTACTAAAGTAATCGAAATAATTGCACCTGTAATTTCATGCATCGCTTCGTGCGTGGCTGCTTTTGGTGCCAAACCTTTGTGTTCCATCTTGGCGTGCACCGCCTCGACGACCACAATCGCGTCATCCACAACAATACCAATGGCCAAAATCAAGGCGAACAAAGTCAGTAAGTTAATCGAGAAACCGAATAACTGCATAAAGAAAAATGTACCCAGAATAGCTACTGGAACCGCAATAGCAGGAATTAAGGTTGATCTGAAATCCTGTAGGAATAAGAACACTACAATGAAAACCAGAATAAAAGCTTCAACCAATGTGTGTTCTACCTGCTCTATAGATTGATCTAAGGCAACCTTTGTACTATAAAAAATATTCTTTTTTATCCCCGCTGGAAAACTTTTCTCTGCATTGGCACGTATAGCTATATTTTCATATTCTTCTGGTTTGGTTAATTTACCTTTGTATTTAATTACATATTCGAAAACTTCCTTACTTTTCTCACCAAATTTACCTGGCGCAGCTTCCAAGCTTTTATCCTGAATGGCTTTCATCACCTCATTCGGGGTAACCTTATAAGTAGTCATTTGTGTTGGGTTTAACCAAACACGCATTGAATAATCTTTAACACCACCAAAAATAGCCGCAGAACCTACACCTGGAATACGTTTAATCTCTGGAATAATATTGATTTGCGCATAATTGGCTACGAAAGTCTGATCGTATTTCGATTCATCTTCTGTGTACAAACCAATAGCCATGATAAAACTATTCTGTTGTTTCGCTGTAGTTACACCTTGCTGAACCACTTCTGCAGGTAACTGACTCGTAGCTTGTGCTACCCGATTCTGAACATTAACCGCTGCCTGATCGGCGTTAGTACCCAATTTAAAGAAAACGGTAATAGCTAACGAACCATCATTACTTGCTGTAGAACTCATGTAAGTCATGTTTTCTACCCCATTAATAGATTCTTCAAGCGATGGTGCAACCGAACGTAAAACCGTTTCGGCATTCGCACCAGGATAAACCGCCGTTACCAAAACAGATGGTGGCGCAATATCAGGAAACTGTTGTAAAGGCAGTTTCGTTAAACCAAGTATACCTAATATCACCAATAAGATGGAGATAACAGTTGCCAATACTGGTCTTTGTATAAATATCTTGAACATTTTGTTTTTATTTTATTTTTTGTTCTTGTAATATGCTTTAAGCTTTAGTATTTGAGCTTTGATCTTTAAACCTTTTACTTTTAACTTTCAACTAGCTTTCCGCTTTAATCTTTCAGCTACAACTTTGCTGCCTTATCAGTTCCTTTTTCAGGCGTAATCACCTGTCCTTCTTGCAAACGGTCTAAACCGCTTAGCACAATTTGATCGCCAGATTTTACACCATCTTTTACTAAATAATTGTTGCCACTTTTACCGATAACCGTAATAGGCATTTTGCTCACTTTATTGTCTTTGCTTACTGCAAAAACGAAAACTTTATCCTGCATTTCTACAGTAGCAGCTTGCGGAATCAATATGGCATCATCATGTAATAAACCTAAACGAACTTTACCCGTATTTCCAGAACGTAATGTTCCGTTTGCATTCGGGAAACTTGCTCTTAAAGTAATAGCGCCAGTATTTTTATCAAACTGTCCGTCAATCATATCGATCTTGCCTTTAATTGGATAAGTAGTATTATCCGATAAAAGCAACTCAACAGCTGGTAAGTGTTTAATCCTATCGGCTGGCGATTTACCAGGATAGTTGGCGTTGAAATTGTTGAAATCATTTTCAGCCAAAGAGAAATAAACATGCACTTCATGAATATCTGATAATTGCGTTAAAGCAGCCTGATCAGTTGGCGAAACCAAACTTCCTTGTTTTTTAGGAATACGACCGATATAACCGCTCACCGTAGCCTTAACATTGGTGTAACCCAAATTAATTTGGGCCGAAGCAACACTCGCTTTCGCTTGCTCTGCATTAGCCTGAGCAATTTTATAAGCGGTTTTGGCAGTTTTTAACTGGAAATCAGATACTACTTTATTTTGTACTAAAGGCGTTAATTTATCTACTTCTAACTGAGCATTTAAAATAGCAGCTTCAGCAGCATGCAAACTAGCTTTAGCATTATTTAAAGCTTCGCGGTAAGGGTTTTCATTGATTTTGAAAAGTGTTTGTCCAGCCGTTACATAAGCACCTTCGTTAACCAAAACACTTTGTAAATAACCGCTAACTTGCGGACGAATATCAATATCAACAGCACCTTGAATAGCTGCTGGATAATCAATATAAGTTGTTTGCGAGCTTTCGCTAACCAAACTTACAGGTAAAACTGGTGGCGGCGGTGCGGCAGCAGCTTGATCTGGAGATGATTTACAGCTTACCAGAATTATAGAGAGTGAGAGAATAATTAACATAGACTTAACCTGATTAAACTGTTTAACAGTGTTAAGTAAAATAAACAAGCGATGGATAGCATTCATATGATTATAATTTATTGTGGATTTAAAGTGTATAAATAATCTAACAGTGTTAAATGGTAGATTTAAAAAAAGTTTAGCTGTTAATAGATAAAGTAATACCCTTAATAGCATCTTTCAAAATTTGTTGGTTAAGTTCGTCAGTTGTTCTACCATTTGGCCTAACCAGGTTAATCGAAATCAAACCATGAATAATCGACCAATAAGTATAGTACTTCATGCAGATGTCGTTTTCAGATACGGGTTTCTTTTCGAACAAAGATTCAATTACATCACCCAACATATTCGAAACTTGTTCAGCTTCCTGCATAGAGTTTTTGACCGTGCAGCAAACCATATCAACACCATACATCAGTTGGTAAAATTCTTTATGAGAAAAAGCGAAGTTCCAATAAAACGTAGAATTCTTTCTTTACTTCCCATGACTGGAATTATTAAGTGTAAATAATCTAACACCGTTAAGCAAATGTAGAACCATTTCAGAAATCAACAATCATGCTATTGTCAAATAGAATTTTCTCCTTCAAAAAGGTCGTTTACAGCATTTAAAATGGCATTTGTTTGGTAGATTTTTATCTTGAGTTTTTTGCAGCCTCTTAAAATTCATGACAAGCAGACAATTTTTCTTTTTTGGAAAGCAATAACTGTAGTCTTTTTGAAACGGAAGTTCCGCCCTTTATTACAATCTTTTTTAGATTCTGTTGTGCATGTAATGAAATTAGTCGTTTCCATCGCTTGCAGATGCTTCGTGCCTCAGCATGACAGCATGTTTAAGATAATTGCAATAAAAAAGTATTTCCATTTCGGTCGGGTTTAGATAACTTGGGCAATTTGCTATCTACAACAAACCACCCCCAATCCCTCAAAGTTTTTATGCATTTTGCAATTCCCCTCTCTCAGAGGGGTGCCCGCAGGGCGGGGTGATTAATACATTTTGCTATTCAAGACGGTTGTCATTTCAAATGGTGCACCTTATACCAATTTTACATCGGTAACAGAACTACGAAATCTTTTAAACTGTACCGACTAATTTAAAAGATTTCTCCGCTTCGGTCGAAATGACGATTTATTAACAACTCTCCGCCTATCCAAATTGTCTTTCTATCTAACTAAGCCTTACCACTCTATCCCCGTTTCGCTAAAATCCGGCCTAACAAATTTTTGGGGATGCACTATCCACGCCAAAGTAGAAACTTCAAAACAAAAATTTTCAGCCGGTGTTTTTAGCTTCTTTTTGACATCAAAAAGAAAAAGGCCCGTCCGGTCAGGACAAAAACATTTATTCTCCCTTAGCGTAAATCCTTACCCAAAACTTTATATTCGTTTATGATTTATCGTGAAGCCACAACAACCGACATCCCTCAAATACAAATTGTTCGACATACCGTAAAAGAAAACACCCTATCCAACCCAGCATTGGTTACAGATGCAGATTGCGAAGAATTTATTACTCGCCTTGGCAAAGGCTGGGTTTGTGAAGTTGAAGGAAAAATAGTTGGATTCTCTATTGTTGATTTGAAAGAGTATAACATTTGGGCACTTTTCCTTCGACCAGAATTTGAAAGTAATGGCATTGGTAAAGAACTGCATCGCTTAATGATGGATTGGTATTTCTCACAAACAAAAGAAACTGTTTGGCTGGGTACAGCCCCTAACACCAAAGCAGAAAAGTTTTACGAACTACAAGGCTGGAGAAAATCTGGAATGGTTAATAAAGGTGAGGTGAAATTTGAGATGAGTTATGACGATTGGGTAAACAAAAAGCAAAATCATCAAAAACCGACTAACTAGCATAGAGTTATCGTCATTTCGAATGGAGCGCAGCGTAGTTGAGAAATCTTTGAACTTCCCCAATCCTGTTTAAAAGATTTCTCAACTACGGTCGAAATGACGACTTATCTTGATAATAAAAACAGCAAAACTTAGTGTTCTTTGCGAATAACTTTGCGTCTTTGCGGTTAAAAAATCGTTAACCTTTAAACTTCTTCATAAAATCACTCACACGCTCTTCAATATTCCCGTCTTCAATAGCTTTAACGAATGCCGTTCCGATAATCGCTCCATTTGCGTAAGAACATGCTTTATCAA
>SEDB01000332.1 GCA_004210715.1 Pedobacter sp. | reverse complement strand
GCCTCCCAATTATTCAATAATGTTAAACGGGAACCGTTTCCATCTAAAATACGATAGTTTCTTGCCCAATTCTGCAACTTCCTGCTGGCATCGCCTTTACCAAAACTTGAAAAAGTAAAGAGAAATGCTGGTGTTGTAAAATCAGTATTTGGTTTTAACTCGTAAGCAGACGCATGGTTATTTGCGCCTGCGATAATGCGTAGATTATTGAGGGGATCAAGCTCTAAATCGATCCTGAAATTCCCCGACCATTCCATGCTGCCATAAAGTACATCTCCATGATCTTCTTCTGCTGGTGCATTTAACGATATCATAAAAGTTGGTGGCTGATAAAGATGTGCCCTGGTACCGAGCTTACTATCCAAAACCTTAATACCGTGAGTAAGTTTAGATTCTTCTGGCTGCATTTCTCTTGCCCAATCGCCATGATACTGCTTTAACCAAAAGCCATTACCCTTGAGATAAAGGTTGGCCGATGCATATTTATCTAATCTAACGGCTTTCTTTTCATTGTGTTTAATATTTGTCCATTGCTCTACAACATCTTCATTGGCATAAACTTTATAGTTTAAGATAACTTCAAACGGATAAACCGGATCTTTTAACAACACCGAAGTTAAAGTTATATTGTTTTCCAGTACTTTGGTTTCGTGATTAATATAGCGCAGATCAAGAGAAGTATTTCCATCAGCATGAACAACAGCCAAGGCTGGTTCAACCAGGTTTTGAGATCCTGATGCTGTATACGCGGCATTCAAAATCCCCGAATAATCATCGCCTTGTTGGTACAAACCTGCAATTTTATTATATTCTTCCTTATTGCTTAGTTTCTTGCCAAAATAAACAATTTTCGGAACGCCATTTTTATCCGCCCTTAACACAATTGCGTTGTTTTTACTTTCAATCGGGATTGTAATTGATTGTGCACTAACGCGAAAACCAGCGGAGACAATTATTAAAAAGCTAATTAGTTTTTGAAAACTCAATATGGGGTTGCTCATCATTTTTGGTTGGTTTTTACTTCTGATAAACCCTTACATAATCTACTTCAAACCTGGCGGGAAAAGTGGTTTCAGATGGATCGCCACCTTGTTTTCCACCAATAGCTAAATCGAGCAACATGTAATGAGGTTGCTTAAACGGATTAATGCCTGTACCATTTTGGTTAACTAATTTATCCATTTCTACCTTATTTAACAATTGATCATCTACATAAAGCGCAATACTATTTTCATCCCAATCCATACGCCAAACATGAAATTTATCAGCCCAGACTTTACCTCCTAATGAATCGATATTTTTTTCTACACTGAACCAGGCATCCTTTTTATTCTCACCCATGTAAGCAATGTTGGCCAAAAGTTTTTTGCGATAATATTCCATAATGTCAATTTCGCCGGTGGCTGGCCAGGTACCTTTTGTACCTAAAGTCCACCATGCAGGCCATATCCCATCACGGATATCAATTTTACCACGCATTACAAAGCGGCCGTAAAGCCAACTGTGCAAACCTTGGGTTTTAATGCTTGATGAAGTATAATTTGACTGTTTTCTGTTCTTTTTCCAGTCATCACTGCCCTCTACAAAATTCGGATTGGCTTTACTTTCTCTCCTTGCCTCTAAAATGAGGTTTCCGTTTTCGCACCAGGCATTGTCTTTTTGATACCACTGAAATTCTTCGTTTCGTTCAAAACCGAGTTCATATTTCCATTTCGTTTGATCAGGCGCACCTTTGTAATTGAATTCTTCTTTCCAAACTAATTTGTAACCATCGCTATCTAATTTTGGTGGTTTTACGCTTGATTTTTGCTGTGCATACGATGAAATAGCAAAAGGTAAACTGAAAGAAATGAGCAGATATTTTAGTAAATATTTTTTCATAATAATTTTGATACTGAGACTAAAAACCTCAATTTGAAATGAATATATTTGAGATTTAATTTATTTGTATTCCGTTAAGCTTAGCGGAAATAAGGTTGGGTAAGTCCAGGCGTAATCATGTCGTGGGTACACAATCGGGCGATAAGGCGCAATGAAGGCATCGAAATCATTGCTATGGTAAATCCCATTCATAGCCTCTAATAAATTGGCGGGCCAAAACCCTGTCGCGGTATCTTTATTTCCGGTAACCGGATTTTTAAACCACGTCCATTCTTCGGGATGTTGATTGTGATACAAAAGATAATCCAGTGCCTTTTTTAAGGATGCTCCGTTTTGTTCTAATGCAAATAAATTTTCGCCAGTTTGATTATACACCACCCAAAAAGATGCTGATATTGGCGCTAGTGAAAAATAAGTGTACCAAATGCCATTTCCCTGGCGTTTAATTTCTTCAACCATATGTCCATCTGGAGCGATTTGTTTGAAAAGTTCATTTTTGATCATATCCACGTTCTTTTGGAAATCCTCCTGATCACTCAAATAAACATCAGCCAGTAAAGATGCAAACCTCGACCAATCTCCTGAATTGTTATTGCGGTAGCGGATGCTATTAGCCGCATGGCGAAACACATTTTTTGTCCACCATGCAAATTGTCCCTGTTCTTTTGCCTTCCAGTTTTTGTTGTTTTTCAACAATTCGGCAGCCATCATCATCGTTGTTCCGGAATACGACATTACCAGAGAACCATCTAATTGAGAGTATTTTTTATTGATTGCTGCCCATGAATTTAAAAAATAAACGGCCTTAACTGCATATTTGGTCTTTCCGGTAAGCTGATAAGCCAAAGCGCAAGTGTATGCAGAAAAACCATCAACCTGTAGTGCCAGTGAAGTTTTACGATGTCCTTCTTTATCAGAATAAAAACCTGGAATACTAAAATC
>SEDB01000331.1 GCA_004210715.1 Pedobacter sp. | reverse complement strand
GAAACAAATGCCGACAAATTGAGTTTAATCGTTTCTTTGCTCCCGATAAAGGAATAATAAAGCATTTGCTCTACCGCTTCTTTCTCCAACTGATCCCAATACGAATTGATATTTTCAACTGGTGGTTTTAAACGTTCTCTTCTTCCGGTAATAACACCTAAAAACATTCTTTTAACAGAACTGGATAATAATTCAGCTTGCTCATCCGTATCAGCAGCCACCACATTCACACAAGCCATCACATGAGGCTTATCTAAATATTGAGAAGGTCTGAAATTGTTTTTATAAATAGAAACCGCTTGCTCGAATAATGCTGGCGCAAAGTGACTGGCGAAGGCATAAGGCAGGCCTTTTTCGGCAGCCAATCTTGCACTATCTGTACTCGATCCCAAAACCCAAATCGGAATGTCTAATCCTTCTCCTGGAATAGCCCTCACTTTCGAGCCTGCATTATCAGCAGAAAATAATTGATGTAAAAGATCTATATCTTTTGGAAAATTGTGGGCCGAATTAAAGTTTTCTCCGCGGATGGCCATTGCGGTAACCTGATCAGTTCCTGGTGCCCTGCCTAAACCTAAATCTATCCGATTCGGGTAAAGAGAAGCTAAGGTACCAAACTGCTCCGCAACAATGAGTGGTGAGTGGTTGGGTAACATAATCCCGCCAGAACCTACACGAATGCTTTTAGTACCTCCGGCAATGAACCCGATTAGAATTGCAGTGGCTGAACTGGCCACGCCTGCCATGTTATGATGCTCTGCAAACCAATAGCGGCTATAACCCAAAGCTTCTGATTGTTGGGCAATTTCTAAACTGGTTTTAAAAGTATCTGCAGCGGTATAGCCATCTAAAACGGTGGCAAGATCAAGAACTGAATAAGGAATATGTTTTAAGGTACTGGTATCCATGTTACGGCTTTCTATAATATTAAAGCACAAAAATATCCTTTAAATGGATGTCCTGTATTGCTTTCTTAATTATATGACCTTCAATATACAATGGATCAAAAAAGCTAATCTGCTAAAAGTTCATCCATTGTATTGATCAGTTCCTCCATTTCAAAAGGCTTCTGCATAATGGCATCGGGCTGGCAATGCACATCATCGATATCAATTTCTACTGCAGAAATAAGCAGAATTGGAATATCAACCGTATCCACATGACTCTTCAAATAGTTGCAAACCACACGCCCGTCAATTTTCCCAATCCAGATATCGAGCAGGATCAAATCTGGTTGAAAATCTTTTATAATCTGGTCGATATTCTCCACATTGAGTATGGATTTCAGCTCGTAATCCTTATACTGAAACATCAGCGGAAATATCTCTTGCAGATCGTTATCATCATCTATAATAAGTATTTTTTTCTTCATCTTAATTAAGCTTTTGTCTTAAAAATATTCTTTTTTCTAATCACGGGTTTAGCCGGACCAATAAGAAAACCGTATGGCTGAAGTGCAGGAACACGATCACAAATAATTTTCACAATGCCTAAAATAGGAATAGCCAAAATCATTCCGGCAACCCCCCAAATAAACTCGCCCAATACAATTGCCATAATGGTAAACAGTGGATTGATATTCACTTGCTCGCCCACAATTAATGGTTCTAAAATATAGGTTTGCACCAATTGCACAACGGCATAAACCACCAACACACCAATAATCATTTTGGAATCGCCGCCCTGTGCTACAGTTGCCAGAACTGTTAAGCTTGTACCTGTTAAGTTACCCACAAAAGGGATGATTTCCAGGATGCCGCAAAGCACTGCAAAAAATATGGCGCTTTCTACACCAACAATGCTGAAACCTATGCCATACATAATCCATAGCACACCAATCATAGCACCCAGGCCACTCAGGTATTTTTGCGCTATTAAACCACTTTCATGTACAATATTTGCTGTTTTATCTTCTTGATTATCTGGCACCAGTTTTAAAATAAACTTTTTAATGTGTGCCCGATAATACAAACAGAGATACATATATACCAGCACCAAAACGGTACTTACGCCAATACTAACCAGGTTTGCTGCAAAACCAGCAATCATTGCTCCGGTTTGGCTGTTGCCCTGTTTGATAATTTCTTTCTGTTGATTTTTATCAATCCCAACTTTTTGGTTCAGCCATGAACGAACATCTTGAATCATGGTTGTTAGTCGAGATTTCATCTCATCAATATTCTCGGTTAAACTACCCATTTGCCAGTACAACAAACTCACAATCAAAGCAATGGCAGCAACGAATGTGAATATACAAATTAGTGAGGCTACTGCCCTATTGATTTTCTTGGATTCGAGAAAATTGCTTAAACGAATAAACAGCATGGAAAAGACAGCCGCCAATGCCAACGGAATCAGAAAAGAACTTGCAAAATAAAGTCCTCCAAAAAGAAGAACTACAAATAAAAGAATGTAAACGCTGCGTTGAAGTTTATCCATGCAACAACTAACATGGAAAAGCGTAAAATGTTTATTTGCATAATTAGTAATTGAGATTATAAATTACTTTAAACAAAAATTTCACAAACGTTAGCAAAAAAAAATGCCCCCGATTTTCATCAGAGGCATCTACTAAAAAAAATAAATCTATTTGTTAGCCTTAATTTTAATTATTGCTTAACGATTTTAAACTCAGTTCTTCTATTCAACTGATGTTCAGCATCGCTGCATGATACATTATTAGCACATTTGTTTAACAATTGTGTTTCGCCATAACCTTTAGCGGTAATGCGGTTTTTGTTTACACCTCTTGAAATGATGTACTGCACAGCAGATTCAGCTCTTTTTTGCGACAATGTTAAGTTGTACGCATCTTTACCACGGCTATCTGTATG
>SEDB01000330.1 GCA_004210715.1 Pedobacter sp. | reverse complement strand
AATTGTTGTTTCTGCTCTGGTGATGATAACTTCTGAATTAAACTTGCAGAGTTTTTATTCCATTCCATATAAGCACTTTCCTTTGCGACTATTTCATGCTCATTTTCATTTTTGTATGCCGTTTTATATTCGGTTAGCAGTTTCTCAAAGGCTGCAAAATGAGCGTCAATTTCAGGGTTGTCGAAATCTGGTTGTTCAGCCGACTGAATTTTTTCAATTCCTTTTGCCCTGCTCTCTTCACTCTTTTGAGCAAGCTCTTCGGGTATAGCTTTTTTACCCGTAAAAAATAAAATTGAGAAAAACACTGCGAATGATGCAACAGCAATTAAACCAAATACGCCAGCTTTGCCCGATGTATTTTTCCATTTCGTAAAACCCCAATAAGCTAAGCCTAAACCTAAAATGAGCATGGCTACCGCTAAACCTACATTTCCTAACAGTTCGAATATGGGGTATAAAATACGGGGTACGTTATAACTTGCTTGTTTTTTAAAGTAGAAAGTACCCTGACTAAAAATACCAGCACCGATAAATGTGATGGCTATAGCTTTAATTCTCTCTGCAATGTTTAGCTTATTGTTATTTTCCATTCTCGTTGATTTTATGAGAATGAAGATACATTTCTTCGAAATTAATTCGTGGAAGACTTATTATTCGTTTAGGCTGGCTGTAAATCTGAATCTATACTGTTATTATTCGCGACGGCAACTACAAATGCTTCCTACTTTTTCTTTTCTGTTTTAACAAGAATAGATTTTCCGTTTTCGATTCTGTAATAGGTATAGTGAGTATAACTATCGTTTTCATAAATGCATTCTTCTTTTACTAGAAAAAGTTCTCCATTTTGCCAGCGGAAATATTTCGTCCCCTCATTCCCACTTCCATCCGCTTCAATGGTTTGAGCTTCTTTTTTAACAGCATCAAAAAATATCACACCCATTTCGTTCAATTGTTCGCTTTGGACAAAGCCTTTTTTCTCAGGATGGTAGATGAAATATCGAAAAGAATAATCACCCTTGGCTAAACCAGGGTAATAAATTGGAACTTTGAAATCCAAATAGCCGTCAAAGTTTAAATCCTCTAATACAATTTTAGCTTCCTTCGTAAACACATCTTTAAAGTCAGTAAAAACCCAACGCATGCTTTTATTGATATAAACCTTTAAAGAAATCAGGTCGAAATAATATTGCGCATCGGCTGGAATGTAATCTAACTTCGCCCGGTTTCGGGTATACTGAAAAAAGTAATTTGATGGATCAAATGCCTTCAAATTCTCTCTGGCAGACAACTTAACAGTTAAATAAGATGCATTTACTGTCGGCTTTTGCCAGCTGCCATTTAAAGAAACCTGATCGATATAGTTCAGTTTAAAATTTCCGGTTGTTTCATATTTGCGCTTCGAGGTGTTGTAGGTATTCTCTTTTAAGTTTAAAACGCCGTCTTTTAACATTCCTTCTAGTATGATTTTTTGAGCATCACCCTTTCTCTTGTAATAATATTCTCCAGCAACGCTATCAGTCTTTTGATTGATTTCCAACTTCATCTCTATTGGATATTTATCTATCGAACCGGTAAAATTGATAACCGAAATAATTTTTGCCTCCTGAGCTTTTATCTCGAAAAAGGAAATTGTTGCCAATAGTATGAGGAGTGTTTTTTTCATTTTGTATTTCATTTGTCCGTTTCACCCACAAAAGTGGAAATCCTAAAGCGATAGAAGGATTTATTTCACATGTCATATCATTACGATTGCCAGTCAAGCTGACAATAAAGAATATGTTAACTAATAGTCGAACCATTCTAAAATATAGGCTTCATTTTTTTGCTCTGCTCCTTTGTAAATACCAATGGATTTATCATAAAATAACTGCATGGCTTTCGCATCAAATTTTGCCCGACAATCATCTATGGTTAACATGCAATAAACTTTTACAGGAACTAAAAATTGACGCTCATTGTCAGCATCATATCCTCCGAAAATCCGCTCATTATCATCGGCTCTTGCAAAATAATATTCGCAACGATTATATGTTATCGTTCTGCTTATGATGTTATTTTCAAACTTTTCTTTGCCGTCAGCATGGTAATAATCACCGGGATTATAGTCTCCCAACTTGGAGGGTAACGCTGTTAATTCGGCAAGGGTTAAGGGAATATGCACAATAAAATACAGGAAATACTTATTTGTATTGTGTTCAATAATATAAATTCTCCTATCTGACCATCTGCCTTCATTAAGTTTTTCGAGTTGCTTTCGCTGGGTTATATACCCTTCTTCCTCTTTTATTATTTCTTTATGATATTTAAGTTTTTTGAAAATTTTAGGGTCGAGGTTTTTAGGATCGATATTTAAAACATATTGCGCATTGGTGTAAATAGCCTTGCCTCCTTTATAATAACTCATGTAAGCGTTCCAGCGTGGCGTACTGCTCATCCAACTTACATCTACGATTAGTGAAGCTAAATCTGAAGGTTTAATGGTGTATTGCCCATTACCTATGTTGGCAATCAATAAATCTGCTTCTTCATTAAATTCTGGCTTAAAATCGCCAACAGGCTTACGTTGTTTAATTAAGCCTAAAGGTTCTACCACAACTGTGCTTGTCTTTTCTCCCATTTTTGTAGGTATTACTTCCTGCCCAATGCATCTAAAGGAGGCGTAAAACAGAAAAATGGCAACTATTTTTAATTTCATATTGTCTGTGTTTGTTCACAACAGTCTTTCAGCAATAGTCTTAGATGGCATATTGTTTGTTAATTTTTTCTTCCGGATTGACGCTGAAAAAGTACAGCACGATCAAAAAGAAATGCTCCAAAGGTTTCATTAAAATATAAACTGCGTTTGATGCTTTGGCAGTTGTAATTTT
>SEDB01000329.1 GCA_004210715.1 Pedobacter sp. | reverse complement strand
TTTACCTTTTTCGAATTTCAAATTGATGTTATGCAGAATTTCTTTCGAATCATCATAAGAGAAATGAACATTTTTAAACTCTAATAAAGCATCAGAAGTAACAGTATGATTGCCATCAACCTGGATTAAGTCTGTATCTAACAACAGGATTTGAGAAATCCTGTCCCAACTTGCCATGGCAACTTGAAAACTTGTCCAAAGTGCCGCCAATTGCCTTAACGGATTATAAAAATTGGTCGCGTAAGAAATATAGCTGACCAGCAATCCTAAAGAGAAATGACCAATTGAGATTAAATAAATGCCAAAAAGCAATACAATAAGCTGTGCAGCACTCGAAAGCAAACCATAAACGGGAACAAAAATATTGTTTGCTAAGCCAGCTCCAATCGCCGTTTTATAGTTTTCTTTGTTGGCCTCATCGAACCGTTTTCTAAAATAATCTCTACGGTTAAATGCGATGATCACTTTAAAATTATTTAAACTCTCCTGAATTTCAGCACTCATTCCGCCAACACTTTTTAGGTTTTTAGCATTTTTACCTTTAACCCATGGGGATAATGCCAATGTAAAAAGCACAATTACTACCGCAGGGGCAAGTGCCGCAGCGCCAAGCTCAAAATTGATGGTTAAAAGGAAGAAACCAGCACCAATCATGGTTACGATGCTTCCTATAAACTGCATTAATGATTGAGAGAAAAATTGGTTCAGCTTATCGGTATCGTTATTTACCCTAGAAATTAAATCGCCTGCCTTGTTTTGATTAAAGAATGAAACAGGCAATTCCTGTAACTTATTGAAAATTGCATTTCGTAAAGTGTAAAGCATTCTTTGGCCAATCCCACCCATCATTTTCGTTTGGATATAGCCCGTAACCATTGCTATAGAATACATTATAAGTATAATTCCAGCAAACATTAAAACAGCTGGTTAAGATTGTAATTCATAATTGCTGGTGCTCTGTTGTGAATTGTAAATTTGAACATATTCAGGACTGCTTTTCAATAATTCCTGATGCGTTCCTGCTGCAATAATTTCGCCTTGCATCAGCAAGATCACTTTGTCGTAATTTTCAACAGATGCTATTTTTTGAGTTACTGATAATAAGGTTAAACCAGGGTAATTCTGCTGAATGTTTTCCAAAATACGCTTTTCGGTATTTGTATCGACACGGGCTGTAAAATCATCAAGCAATAAAATTTTAGGATCTACAGCCAAGGCCCTGGCCAACATAATTCGTTGTTTTTGTCCGCCAGAAAGGCTATTTCCACGCTCGGAAACAATGGTGTCTAATTTTTCAGGGAGGTTATCGATGAAATCTTTCAATTCTGCAGTTTGTATAGCTTTAGCCAATGACTCATCAGTTACGGTATCGCTAAAAGCGATGTTTTCACGAATGCTCATGTTAAACATAATGCTATCCTGAAAAACAAAACCTACTTGTTTGTGGAAGTTCTCCTGATTATAATTTTTAAGTTCCTTTCCGTCGAAAAGAGTTTCTCCAGTATCCAGATCGATTAATCCAGTTAAAACATAAAGCAACTGTGTTTTCCCTGCAGCAGTTGGGCCAATAATTGCAGTTTTTGAGCCTGCTTTCGCAGCAAAAGAAACATCTTTCAAAATTGGTTTCTGCCCAATGGCTAAAGAAATATTTCTGACTTCCACGTTACCTGTTAATTCTTCTGTTAATGTACCAGGATGCTCGATTTTTGGCGCATTTAAAACGCTTTCAATTCTTTGGTAGGATGCTGTTGCCTGAGCAATAACGTTACTCATGAAACCGATAACCAAAATCGGGAAAATAATAAGTGATAAATAACTACTGAAGGCAGTAAATTCTCCTAAAGTCATCGTGTCGGTAATTACAAAATGTCCTCCAAGCACCAGAATTGATAATCCTGCAAGGTTAGCAACGAAAACAATAATGGGAATTAAACCTGCGAATAAACGAAGAATAGATAAACCCAAATCTCTGGCTTTTGCATTGGCATCGAGAAATTTGTTGTATTCCAGTTGTTGCGAGTTGATTACACGAATTAATGCAGAACCTAAAATACTTTCGCTAATTACTTTATTAAGCCAATCAATTACCTCGCGACTTTTAATGAACAACACCCTAACTTTTTTTAATACGAAGAAAAACGCACCGCCAATAATGGGCACAATCGCAATAATACAGAGTGCCAGTTTCCAGTTGATTATTAACAATAAAATACTTGCGCCAACAATTAAAAAGATAGATGATGCCAGCGAAACAATTGCTTGCGAAACGAACATTTTTATCGAATCGGCATCCGAAGTAAGGTTTGTAAGTAATTTAGATGGGTTCGCCTGAATAATATAGGCATGACTCTGACGCGAAATTTGATCGGACAATTTAGTTCTCAAATCTCTGGCTACACGCTCTGAAGCATACGTTTGTACAATACTTTGTAAATAAGTGAAGATAAAAACCAGCACAATAGCCAGTGCAAACTGAAATAAAATAGCGTTGAGATCAAATGTTTTATTGGTATAAGAGTCAATACCCTGAGCGATGATTTTAGGAAGTAATAAGTTAATTCCGTTGCTTAATAGCGCAAATAAAATCAGCAGGAAAATTAAGCCTTTATATGATGCAAGTAAACTAAAAACACTTGGTTTTTTAGCTTCTTTGGGTTTTGCCATGTTGTGCGATGAACTATTTATAAAAATCAAATTTAACCCAATTATCTGAATAGTTTGATGTTTAGTTTAATTTTTGATGATGTTATTTATTGTTATTAACCGCAGATGCACACAGATTGATAAGTAGAAAGATAAAATTTTACCTTGTTGTTTTCTATGTTGTTTATTGCCGTTGGTTTCAACTACGGAATATTCAAATACACATCTTGCCTAACACAATTCTTTGTTTATAAACGGGATGGCAGCGATATCCCCAATTTTTCATTGGGATTTAGCGAACAGCCCGACTGAACCCACCCGATAAACCACCGCAGCACCTTTACAAATAATTAAAAAATATAATCCACTCAAACATTGCTACCTTTGCACCACAACCATTGAAGAAAATGGTTCCCATATTATGATTGAAATAGGAAAATACAATGAATTAAGAGTTTTAAGCAAAACTGAGGCTGGTTTAAACTTAACGGATGGCGATAAATTAGTCATTTTGCCTTACCAATATGTACCGAAAGGGTTGGAAATTGGCGATAATGTGAGCGTTTTTGTCTACATTCAAAAAGATGGCCGTTTAACAGGAACCACGCAAAAAGCTTATGCCGAAGTTGGCGATTTTGCTTTCTTAAAAGTTGTTTCGGATGGCGACGACGGTACTTATATAGATTTAGGCATCGACAAAGATGTTTATGTGCCCACGAAAGAGCAAAAAAGACCCATGCAAAAGGGCTACAAATATGTGGTTTATTTGTATCTGGATGAAAATAGCGAACGTTTGTTGGCGTCATCAAAACTTTACGATTTTGTAGAGGAAGAAGACTTCGATTTTGAAGAAGGCGACGAGGTAAGTTTGTTAATTACGGAAGAAACTGATTTAGGTTTTAACGCGATTATTAACAACACTTATATCGGTTTGCTTTATCACAATGAGGTTTTTGATAATATTCAAATCGGCGAACAACGTAAAGGTTGGATTAAAAAAATCCGCGTGGAAGGTAAAATTGACTTAACCTTACAACCTAGTGGTTACGGTCATATTTTAGATTCAAAAGAAATGATTTTGGCTGCTTTGAAAAAAAGTGGCGGTGTAATTGAATTGGGAGACAAAAGTTCTCCTGAAGAAATTTATCATCGTTTCCA
>SEDB01000044.1 GCA_004210715.1 Pedobacter sp. | reverse complement strand
ATAGTCTTGATGAACTGCTTTCATGACATCATCAATATCAACTTCTTTTTCCATATCCAAACCCAGCAAATCTTTAACAAAGGCAGACATTGTTACTTTCATCGTGTTTGGATCAATACTCCAGGTACCCATTTTACCTGTCTCAATTGCTTGAAGCAATTTTTCTTCACTATCAGAAAGCTTTTTAATATAAGCTACAAGGTCATTATGCGTTTGCGCCAGCTCTTCGTTTGTGGCTGCCAACTCTTCGTTGGTTGCCGCAAGTTCTTCGTTTGCAGCAGCCATTTCCTCATTAAGCTCTTGCAATTCCTCCTGATGCTGTTTCCGATCAGTGATATCGATACATGAACTAATGTAACCCGCAAAAGTGCCATCAGGATGTAAACGCGGTGGGCCGCTAGCAAGAAGCCATCTGTAATTCCCTTTTTTGTTTAAAATCCTAAATTCTCCTGCAAACGGCTCTTGCTTTTCAAGGGCAGAAAGATATATTCCTACATAACGATCTCTATCTTCTGGATGAATTAAATCAGCCCAACCAAATTCAAGAAGATCTTCAACTGATCTACCAGTTAGCTCAACCCATGGTTTGTTAAAATATATGGCAGCACCTGTTTCATCGCCCACAGCGATAAAAATATCCGTTCCTTCTGCCATTGTACGAAAGCGATCTTCACTTTCAGAGAGTTCACTTACCCTTTTAACAACACGTTCTTCTAATTCATTATTCAGAATAGAAAGTTTCTCTTGTGCTACTTGCAGCTCTTCGTTGGTAGATAAAAGTTCTTCATTTGAAGCTGCAAGTTCTTCATTAAGCTCCTGCTCTCTCTGCAACGCTATTTCTTTTTCTGCCGCCCGCTCTTCGGCTTCTTTCTTTAGGAAACGCTCGGTAACATCAATTGCAGTATGCAGAATGCAAATTACCTTTCCGCTTTCATCCTTAATCGCCTTGTATTCAAAATCGAAATAAAAGGTTAAAATTTCACCATTTATTTCCAAATCAGCTGCAGTATCTTTTCCCGAAATGGTTAAACCTTCGTTCCAAACTTTTTTGAACATATCAATAAATGGTTGTCCTTTAAGTTCTGGTAGTGCTTCTTCTAATGATTTACCAATAACGCTTCTATCCTTTCCCCAAATTCTTAACATGGCGTCATTCGCCTCTTGAATGATGGCATCCTCGGTAATATGTATAGCTGTTGCAGTATGAGTGAGGTTAAATACTTGAAGCAATTGCTCGTTACTCAAGAGGTAATTTTGATGATGCATTCTTAATTATTGGGATGAAATTTTGAAGATAAATATTTTTTAAATTAAATCTTAAAATTTATTATCAAACAATGGAAATATTTATTTAACGGATGATTTATTGCTTATAACCATATCATAAACCCCTTTTTAATAATTAATGTTTCGATGATCAATTTTAAGTTATCAACATTCTTATGGATTTGTTTAAAATTATTTCAGATAACAAAACTAACATTTCGCTAAATTGTTAGACATAAAACAACAGACAAAAAAGTCCTGTGAGCGGGTAATCCGCGGAGGGCAGGCACACCATAAAAGAATAAATAAATTCTAAAAAGAATAGCCACTTAATTTTTAAGTGGCTATTCTTTTTTGAGAGCTTGAACAAGCTGAAGATCGTTAAAATTGAGACAAATTATTTTTGAGATATTTTTTCTATGTCAGTTTCTATGGATTATTTTTAAACTAATAAAAAAATCATTCTAACAGAATATACGTCATTGGTACAAGAAAGTATCTGGCCTTTTACTCCGAGAAGACAGATTTTTTGGATTTTGTTCTTCTAATTCCTTTACTGCACTGCTACTTAACAAATCATTATATTTTTCCAACAATTGAATGTACTTGTTCATCCAAAAATAAACTGAATCTGGCTCTTTGTTAGATTGTCTGTTTAAGGCTCGGCTATCTTGACTATCCAAATTTCCGTGTTGAAAAATATCTGGAAAGCAAGGAGAGAGGTCTTGCCCTAACAAGTCTCCAACTTGCCATATAACCTCATAGCTAAGTCGCTCTTTATTAAACCAATTATAAATTGTTCGTCTGCTCACATTCAATTTCCTTGAAAGTTCGCTAATTCCCATACTGTCTCGGCGCACTATGCGTTCAAGAACCTCACCGTGTTTTACTTGCGTTGTCATAGAGATAATCAATTTCTTTAGTTCAAAGTGAATTAAGTATCGGGACGATGGAATAACAAACTTAAGTAATATGTGTAAGGCTGTATAAAACATGTGCATTATTTGACATATATCAACAATAGACACCCATTTATTGTAGACTTTATATTCTTTACCGTATAAAACAGAGCTAAAAGTTTATATTTACCTTTACAGACTTATGAAATGGCAAAGAATAAAACCACAGAAAACAATCTGAGTATTGTTAATTTTTTAAATGGCGTAGAAGAAAAAACTAAAAGAGATGATAGCTTTGAACTGTGCAAAATAATGAATAAGGCAACAGGTTTTGAACCAAAAATGTGGGGCACAGCAATTATTGGCTTTGGAACATATCATTATAAATATGATAGTGGCAGGGAGGGAGATGCTCCATTGGTAGGCTTTTCTCCAAGAAAAGATGCGTTAGCATTGTATTTTTCTTCTGAATTTAAAGATCGAGATGAGTTGCTTAATAAATTTGGCAAGCACAAAACAGGTAAAGCTTGTGTTTACATCAAAAAGCTTGCAGATATTGACCAAACTATTCTCGAAATTATGATAAAGAATTCCGTTAATCACATTCAAAATCTATATCCATAAGTAATTTTAAGTATCGTACAAACTATAATATGCTTCATGATTCTGTAAATAAGAAGTTACTCATCTTAAATTTAAATTTTGCAATATTTGAACATTCCTTATTTCTATCAAAATAAAAAGAAATGATCAAAAAACTACACCTTTATTTTTTAATAGCCGGAGCATTTGTTTCCTTTAATACAAACGCTCAAGATGCTATTAGTTACCAAACCCCACCTAAAGAAATTGCAGATTTACTGTTAGCCAAACCCACTCCTGGGGTAAGCATTGATGGTAAAGCGGAATGGATTTTATTCAGTGAGCGCAACTCCTATCCTTCTGTTGAAGAATTAGCAATGCCTGAATATCGCATTGCAGGTTTAAGATTAAACCCTAATAACTATTCTCCAAGCAGACAAAATTTCATCAATAATTTCAGTCTGAAAAACATTAAATCAAATCAAACTTTTCAAGTCGCAGGTTTACCAACTCCGCTTTATGCAGGCAACATTAGCTGGAATCCTGCAGAAAATAAAATTGCTTTTACTAATACCACTCAAAAAGGTGTAGATCTTTACATTATTGATCTGGCGACTAAAAAAGCGACTAAAACCAATAAAGCATATTTGAATGTTGTTTTAGGAAGCGGATTAACCTGGTTGAATGATAATACGATTATCTACCGCACCGTAACCAAACCCGCAAGCGCTGCGCCAGCCAAGCCGCTTATGCCAAAAGGGCCAACCATTCAACAAAATTTAGGAAAAGCAGCTCCAAGTGCAACTTACCAGGATTTAATTAAATCGCCTTTTGATGAGCAGTTGTTTGAGTTTTTCGCAACATCGCAACTAGTTAAAAACACTGCTGGAGTAGAAACACCAATTGGCAAACCTGCCATTTATCAAAGGGTAAATTTATCGCCGGATAAAAATTACATGATGGTTGAAACCATTCGCAAACCATTTTCTTACCTGGTTTCTGCTTTTGGATTTCCATCGACAGTTGCCATTACCGATTTAACTGGAAAACCAGTGAAAGTTATTGCCGAATTGCCATCATCGGAAGGAACGCCTTCAGGTTATGACAATACCCAAAACGTGGCCCGCGGTTTTGATTGGAGAGATGATGAAGCTGCAACAATTGTTTGGGCAAAACCACTTGATAGCGGCTTAATTAAAAAGAGCGTACCTTTTCATGATGCAGTTTATGCTTTAAGCGCTCCATTTACAGGAACTGAGAAGGAGCTTTTTAAAACGCAAACGCGTTACCGTGGTGTTCAATGGGGTGATGCAAACCTGGCGCTAATCATGGAAGGTTTGAGAAGTAAACAAACTTCGAAAGTGAGCAGATACAACCCCGCAACTGGAGCGGTTGAAGAACTATACAGCCGCAACCAAACCGATGCTTATGGCAACCCAGGTTCGCCGGTTACTGTAAAAAATAAATATGGCCGCCAGGTGATTAAAACCATAGATAATGGCACTAAATTATTAATGAACAATCCTATTGGGTCTTCGGAAAAAGGAGATTTACCTTTCCTTGCTAAGTTTGACTTAACTTCCAAAAAGAATGAAATAATATGGCGCAGTGCTGAAGGAACTTATGAATATGTGAGCGATGTGATCAATCCTGATAAGTTGGTTTTATTAACCCGCAAGGAAAGTCAAAAACTAGTTCCGAACTACTATATTAAAAATTTGGTGCTTCGTGTGGCGGACCAACCAATTACTAATTTCGCAAATCCTTATCCATCATTGGATGGCATTACAAAAGAGAAAATTTCTTACAAACGTGCTGATGGAGTTGATTTAACCGGCGATTTATATTTACCCAAAGGCTATAATAAAGACAAAGATGGTCCACTTCCAACTTTAATTTGGGCATATCCACGAGAATTTAATTCTGCAGCTGATGCCGCACAGATTCGTGGATCAAAAGATAAGTTTACAGCAATAAGCTGGGGATCGCCAATTTATTGGGTAACCAGAGGTTATGCAATTTTAGATAATGCCGAGATGCCTATTGTTGCTAAAGACGGCAAAAAACCTAACGATACTTTTATAGAACAATTAAAGTTAAATGCTGAAGCTGCAATTAAAAAATTGTCGGATTTGGGTGTTGGAGATAAAAAACGTATGGCTGTTGGCGGTCATAGCTATGGCGCATTCATGACTGCAAATTTACTGGCACATACTGATCTGTTTGCTGCAGGAATTGCCCGTAGTGGTGCTTATAATAGAACACTTACACCATTCGGCTTCCAAAATGAAGAACGCACCTATTGGCAAGTACCTCAATTATATTATGAAATGAGTCCTTTTAGTTACGCTGATAAAATTAAAACACCAATTTTATTGATACACGGAGATTCAGACGATAACCCAGGAACTTTCCCGATTAACAGCGAACGTTTATTCAATGCCATTAAAGGTGCTGGCGGCACCACACGCTTTGTGTTTTTACCTTACGAAGCACACGGCTACCGTGGCAAAGAAAACATTCTTCACACCCTTTGGGAAGAAGACCAATGGTTGGAAAAATACGTGAAAGGCAAAAAATAATTACCTCTATTGTTATATTTTTAAAAGGCTCCGATTTTTCGGAGCTTTTTTATTTAAAAACAAATTTATTAACGAAGAAGGATACTTATTACTATCTCGAAATTACCTTTACATTTATCTACTCAAACTGAACATTACAAGTACTTATTTGTTTATATACCATGGACTATATTGACTATTATAAAATCCTCGACTTAAAAAAAGATGCCTCAACTGATGATATTAAAAAAGCTTATCGGAAGCTAGCCAGAAAGCATCATCCTGATTTAAATCCGAATAATGAAGAAGCCAATAAAAAATTTCAGCAGATCAATGAAGCGAATGAAGTTTTAAGTGACCCGGAAAAACGAAAGAAATATGATAAGTATGGAAAAGATTGGCAGCACGCCGATCAATTAGATGCTCAAGAAAAGCAACGCCGCCAATACCAATCTCAAGGTGGTGGCTACACTGGTGGAGCTGGGTATTCGGGTGGATTTGGTGGAGAGGATTTCTCTGATTTCTTTTCTTCCATGTTTGGAGGTGGCGGCGGGAAAAGTAGTCGAAATTCTCCATTTAAAGGCCAGGATTACAATGCAGATTTACAGCTGAATCTGATAGATGCCTACACGACTCATAAACAAACGTTAACCGTTAATGGCAAACAGGTACGCATCACTATTCCTGCCGGCGTGGAGAATGGTCAGAAAATTAAGTTGCCGGGTTATGGTGCTCCAGGAGTAAACAATGGTCCTCCTGGCGATTTATATATTAAATTTAACATTACAGATCATCCACGATTTAAAAGAAAAGGCAATGACATCTACATTCAAGAGGAAGTAGATCTATATACGGCAATTTTAGGAGGCGAAAAAATTGTGGAGACCTTAAATGGTAAAGTGAAGTTAAAAATACCTGAAGGCACCCAGCCAGATACCACTCTCCGATTGAAGGGAAAAGGTTTTCCAATTTACAAAAAGGCAGACCAATTTGGCGATTTATATGTAAAATGGCAGATTAAATTGCCAACCAATCTTAACGCTGAACAAAAAGAACTATTCGAAAAACTTTCCAAAAGCTAACCAATATGGAAAATAATCTAATATCTATTGATGACGTATGTATACATCATCAGGTCAAAATCAATTTTATTCAATCATTGGAAGAATTTGGTTTAATTCACACGACTATCGTTAAAAAAACTGTCTGTTTAGATAGCGATGAACTATCAAAGCTAGAACGTTACCTGCGTTTAAGTCATGATCTTGAAATTAATCTGGAGGGACTACATGCAGTGGCTCATTTATTAACGCAGTTAAATGATATGCAGGATGAAATTGTATCACTCCGGAATGAGTTAAATTATTACAAGCAGATCAATTAGGAACATAGGACAATCGTTTGTGCAAAAATTTGAAGTAAAAGTGAAACAGAAAACGTATTCTTTTTAAGATTAGTTTCTTAAATTGGCGATCTAATTTTAAAAAAATGAGTGATTTGTCTTCAAAATTCATAGAAAAAATAAAGTCATCCTATGCCCCAACGGGCTCTTACATTTATTTAGGTGCTGGAATTTTGGACGGCCAGGTTTATGGCGAGGCAGAAGTTAACCTATCACTAAAGATGATGAACAGGCATGGCTTGATTGCAGGTGCCACCGGGACTGGAAAAACAAGGACATTACAACTGTTAGCCGAACAATTATCGGATGCTGGCGTACCTGTTTTCATGCTGGATGTGAAGGGAGATTTGTCTGGCTTAAACCAAAGTGGAACGATTAATCCCAAAATAGAAGAACGATCACAACAACTTAACAAACCTTTTTCTCCTTCCGGATTTCCTTTGGAAATATATTCTTTATCTGGAAAGTTAGGTGCACAAATGCGTGCAACGGTTTTAGAATTTGGACCTACCCTTTTATCTAAAGTTTTAGATTTAAACGATACCCAGTCTGGTGTGATGGCGGTAATATTCAAATATGCCGATGATAATAAAATGCCAATTATCGACCTGAATGATTTAAAGAAATTGGTTTCTTACCTATCTGAAGGTGTCGGAGCAGCAGAAATAAAAGAAAGTTATGGCAGTATTTCTACTTCCACATCAGGAACAATTTTAAGAAAGATTGTAGCCATTGAGCAACAAGGATTAGGTGGAATGTTCGGAGAAAAATCTTTTGATATTCAAGATTTATTCAACCGCGTTGACGGAAAAGGAACAATTAGTTTGTTAAACATTGCCGATGTTCAAAATCAGCCTGTTTTATATTCTACCTTTCTATTAAGTTTGTTGGCAGAACTATTTAATACTATGCCAGAAGTTGGCGATTTAGACAAACCCAAATTGGTTTTCTTTTTTGATGAGGCACATTTATTATTCAAAAACTCTTCAAAAGCATTTTTAGAACAGATAGAAACCATTATTAGATTGATAAGATCGAAAGGTATTGGTGTTTTCTTTTGTACGCAAGCGCCAACCGACGTTCCTGAGAGTGTTTTAGGACAGCTTGGTAATCGTGTTCAGCATGCTTTAAGAGCATTTACGCCGAATGATGTTGATGCATTAAAGAAGACTGTTAACACCTACCCAAAATCTGATTTTTACGAAATAGATAAAGTATTAACATCATTAGGAACCGGACAAGCTTTGGTTACTGTGCTTAATGAAAAAGGGATTCCAACTGAGGTTTCAGCGACTATGCTTACCCCACCACGTGCTTTGATGGGCCCCTTAACGGCCACTGATTTTGAAAAAGTAATCCAATCAAGTTCGATGTATGCCAAATATAAGGATGCCATCGATCCTGAAAGTGCTTACGATATCTTAACAAAAAGAATAAATGAGAGGGCTGCGGCTGAAGAACAAGAGAAACAACAAGTAGTAGAAAAGAAACAACAGGAAGCGGAAAGCAAACCAAAACCTGGTGAAAAAAGTATTGTGGAGCAAGTAATGGGTGCTACAATTACTCGTCAAATTGGTAAAGAAATCATCAGAGGAATTTTTGGGATGCTTACCGGAAAAAAAACTAGAACAAAAAGCGGAGGCGGTTTATTTGGCTTTTAGTGAAAATAAAATTTTCAATAGTACTAAATACCTATATAACAATTATCCTTCAAAACATTAATTTCGCACTAAGAAACCATTGAATGTTATAAATTTTCTCTTTTAGGAAAATTATTACTTTTCATAAGAGTTCATGTTGCAAATAAAATAAAAACAAAAATGAAACCTACCTTATTAATATTGGCAGCTGGAATGGCAAGCCGTTACGGAAGCATGAAACAAATTGATGGATTTGGCCCCAATGGCGAAACCATCATCGATTATTCAATTTACGACGCTATTCAAGCTGGCTTTGGCAAAGTTGTATTCATTATAAAAGAAGAATTTGTAGAAAATTTTAAAGCTATTTTTGAGCCAAAATTGAATGGAAGAATTGAAACAGATTACGTTTTTCAAAATTTCGATTTAAAACAATTTGGGATAGACGAAGAAATTTACAGAGAAAAACCTTGGGGAACAGCTCATGCAATTCTTTCAGGCAGAAATGCAGTTAAAGAGCCTTTTTGCGTTATCAATGCCGATGATTATTATGGCTTTGATGCATTTAAGAAAATGGCAGACTTTTTAACTACTGAGGCAACTGATAGCAATTATTCGATTATTGGTTACGAAATTGGTAAAACACTTTCTGAGTTTGGAGCAGTATCGAGAGGCGTTTGTAAAGTGGATGATTCTGGAAATTTAACGGAGATTGTTGAACGTACAAAAGTATACCCTAAGGATGGAAAAATCTTTTACGAGGAAGATGGCGAAGAATTTCCATTAGATTTCAGTACTCCTGTTTCAATGAATTTCTGGGGATTTACACCGGCAGTTTTCAAAATTACTGAAGAATTATTTGTGGAGTTTGCAAAAGCTAATAAAGATAAACCTAAAGCAGAGTTCTTTATCCCTTTAATTGGCGAAAACTTAGTTAAAAGCAATACAGCAACCTTTAAAGTGGTACCAACCTCAAATAAATGGTTTGGTGTAACATACAAGGAAGATAAACCATTTGTACAGGATTCAATCGATCAATTGGTGAAAAATGGAACGTATCCAGAAAAACTATGGAGCTAAGTTTAGCCTCCGAAGTTTTACAAGCATACGGATACACTAAAGAAAATATTCAAATAACACAAATAGGTACGGGTTTAATTAACCGTACTTATTTGCTTTCGCCCCTTTCAGAAGATAAAAAATATATTCTTCAAAATATTAATACTTCGGTTTTTAAAAATCCACAAGCAATTGCCAATAATCTCAAAGTAATTGCCGATTATCTACTAAAAAAATTTCCAGATTATTTATTTATCAAACCTATTTCTACCATTGATGGAGAAGAAATGGCCTTGGTAAAGGATGAATATTGGAGAATGTTGCCTTTTGTGCCAGATACCGTTTCTTTAGATGTTTTAAGTGAGCCGCAGCAGGCTTACGAAGCTGCCAAACAATTTGGAAAGTTAAGTCGCTTGTTAAATAATTTCGATGCAAGCTCACTTGAACCTACAATCCCAGGATTCCATGATTTAGGTTTACGTTTCGAGCAATTTAGCGCTACACTGAACACCACAACAAAAGAATTAAAGGGTAAAGCTAAATTACAGATCGATGATGCCTTAGAACACAAATATATCCTCGATTATTATAAATCATATTCGCACAGGGCAGACTTTCCTGATCGTGTAATGCACCACGACACAAAAATCAGTAATGTACTTTTAAATGCAGAAACTTTTGAGGGAGTTTGTGTAATCGATTTAGATACCATTATGCCTGGCAAATTTATTTCAGATTTAGGTGATATGATGCGAACTTACCTCTGCGCATTCTCTGAAAATGAAACGGATTTAACAAAAATTAAAATTCGTTTTCCTTATTTCGAAGCCATGATTAAGGGCTATTTATCCGAGATGAAAAATATCCTAACTGAAACTGAAAAGGAGCTAATCTTATTTTCAGGCAGGTACATTATTTATATGCAAGCTTTACGTTTCTTAACTGATTTTTTAAATGGCAATATGTACTACCCAACAACTTACTTAACTCAAAACTTGGATAGGGCTAAAAATCAATTCAAGTTACTTTCAGAACTATCAGTAAACGAAAAAGAATTGCAAGGAATTATAGATGAATGTTTATAATGTTTCCCTTGGCTGAAGCCAACAGCAATGAATAGCAAAGTGCTTTAATTATAAAGTTTACAAGCGCTTTGGCATTCCGAAACATCAGAAATCTAACTCGACAAACAGATTCTCTGCTATCTATCTGAATGACAAATAAACTGAAAATTGCTAGCATGAGCTAATATCCATTGACGTCGGTTTTAACCGACGTTTTTTGTGTAAAAGGTTTGGGCTTTAGCCAAATTTGATTAATAATTGTAGATGTTATAATCAATAAACCCGACAGTAGCGACAGCTCCGAATTCTTCATGAGGGCTATAGCGAATGGCGGGGCTACTGATCCCGATAGGCGCAGAACCTTTCGTTTCCAAATACTTTTACCATATAAGAAATTTAAGGAACATATAAGCTCAATGGATTTACATTTACTTGATACCAAAAAAGCGTTTCTGAACTTAATCAGAAACGCTTTTTATATTTATAATCTTTTGTCTTTCGACTAAAAACTATTTTTCTTCTTTCACTTCTTCGAAATCAACATCAGTAACGTTATCACCGCCACCTTGAGGCTGACCATCAGCTTGTGGTTGCTCACCCCCTTGAGGCTGACCGCCATCTTTGTACATTTCTTCAGAAGCTACGTTCCATGCCGCTTGCAATTCAGCAGAAGCTGCATCGATATCAGCGAAGTTACGAGATAAATGTGCTGCTTTTAATTTCTCTAAGCCAGCTTCGATTGGCGCTTTTTTATCAGCAGATAATTTTTCGCCAAACTCTTTCAATTGTTTCTCAGTAGAGAAAATTAAAGCATCAGCTCCGTTGATTTTATCAGCTTCTTCTTTTTGCTTCGCATCATCTGCTGCATTAGCTTCAGCTTCTTCTTTCATTTTTTTGATCTCAGCATCAGTTAAACCTGAAGATGCTTCGATACGGATTTTTTGCTCTTTACCAGTAGCTTTATCTTTTGCACTTACATGCAAGATACCGTTAGCATCAATATCAAAAGATACTTCTACTTGAGGCACACCACGAGGTGCTGGTGGAATACCATCTAAAATGAAACGACCAATTGTACGGTTTTGACCAGCCATTGGGCGCTCACCTTGTAAAATATGGATTTCTACTGAAGGCTGGTTATCAGCTGCAGTTGAGAAAGTCTCTGATTTTTTAGTTGGGATAGTTGTGTTAGACTCGATTAATTTAGTCATTACGCCACCCATAGTTTCAATACCTAATGATAAAGGTGTAACGTCTAATAACAATACATCTTTCACATCACCAGTTAATACACCACCTTGAATAGCAGCACCAATTGCTACAACCTCATCAGGGTTAACACCTTTACTAGGCTCTTTACCGAAGAAAGCTTTAACTGCATCCTGGATTGCAGGAATACGAGTTGAACCACCAACTAAGATAATTTCGTCGATATCGCTTGTGCTTAAACCAGCATTTTTCAACGCAGATTTACAAGGCTCGATAGTACGCTTGATTAAGCTATCAGCCAATTGCTCAAATTTAGCACGAGATAATGTACGTACTAAGTGTTTCGGGCCGCTCGCATCAGCAGTAATATATGGCAAGTTAATTTCAGTAGAAGTGGTGCTTGATAATTCAATTTTAGCTTTCTCAGCAGCTTCTTTTAAACGTTGTAAAGCCATTGGATCTTTTGCAAGGTCCATGCTGTTCTCTGATTTGAACTCTTCAGTCAACCAGTCGATAATAATGTGGTCAAAGTCATCACCACCTAAGTGCGTATCACCATCAGTAGATTTTACTTCAAAAACACCATCACCTAATTCTAAAACAGAAACGTCATGTGTACCACCACCACAGTCAAACACAACAATTTTCATGTCTTTGTGTGCTTTATCTAAGCCATAAGCTAAAGCAGCAGCAGTTGGCTCGTTAATGATACGTTTAACAGTTAAACCTGCAATTTCACCTGCTTCTTTCGTAGCCTGACGTTGTGCATCATTAAAATAAGCTGGTACAGTAATCACTGCTTCCGTAACTTCCTGACCCAAGAAATCTTCAGCAGTTTTTTTCATTTTTTGTAGAATCATTGCAGAAATCTCTTGTGGAGTATATTTTCTGTCGTCGATTTCTACACGAGGTGTATTGTTATCACCTTTAACAACTTTATAAGGCACACGTCCAGCTTCTTTCGCACTTTCGTCGTAGCTGTTACCCATAAAGCGTTTAATCGAATATATCGTTTTTGTTGGGTTGGTTATAGCCTGACGTTTAGCAGGCTCGCCAACTTTACGCTCACCGTTTTCTGCAAAAGCAACAATAGACGGTGTAGTACGTTTACCCTCACT
>SEDB01000328.1 GCA_004210715.1 Pedobacter sp. | reverse complement strand
ACCGCAACACCTTCACGATTCATTTCATAAACGCCCATGGCAATTTTAATTACATGGGTAACGCCTGGAATTTTACGTGCGGCAGTATCATCAAAACTTTTGATTTTTCCCCGCAATCGCGGATTACGCTCTACTGCTGCGAAAACCATCCCAGGAATTCTTTTGTCCAAACCAAATATTGCCGAGCCATTGGTTTTCATTGGCGTATCTTTACGGTGCAATGGTTTTCCAATCAGTTTATAACTTGAACGTGGCTTAAGCACAATATTTTCTGGCGCTTTTAATTTTGCAGCATCAGCCACAAGTTCACCATAATGGAATTTTTTCCCTGTTGGTTTGTGAATCACATTTCCAGATTCGGCATAACATTCACTTACCGGTACAGACCAGCGGGCAGCAGCGGCCATGATTAAAACAACTCTTGCCGAAGCGCTTAGCTTAAGCAGGTTTTTATAAGCGCCACGGATGGTGGAGCTTCCCCCGGTTAACTGGCTTCCGTATTTTTTTTCATTTCCCTGTGCAAATTTAATGTCGACTGATGCCAAATCCACCTCCAGCTCTTCGGCAATAATTTGTGCAATAGAATGATAGACGCCTTGCCCCATTTCTGCCCGGTGGCACATCAAAGTTACTTTTCCGCTAGGCTCAATTAAAACCCAGGCGGTAAGTTCGGTGTAAACATCTGCAGCCACGGTTTCATTGCCTGTCATTATCATTGCCCGGGCAGCATCAGGCAAATAAAGGCCAAGAAAAAGCCCTGCACTACCCAGTCCGGCTGTTCTTAAAAAATTTCTTCTTGATAAAGTATCCTTGCTCATGAGCTATGGTTATTGGGTTGATGTTTTAAATTATTTTGCCTTTGGTGCATAAGCACCGGTTGTTAACCAGGTTATCCAGGCTTTTTTAAATTCTGCATGGCTCATTGGTGGTAAGGTACGACCCTCACCTGGGTTCCAGCCCGCAAGTACCAATCCATCATCAGCATGTTCAATTAATTTTTTCAAGTCTTTGTTGCCATTTTGCTTTGGATTAACCAATTGTTTTGCCAGTTGGTAAGGAGATTTTCCCTGAAAAACCATTTTCATATTTGCTGGCGGTAAATGCCAATTCGGATTTCCCGGAGGTGTATTTTTTCCTGGTGTATTGGTTGGCTGGTGGCAATTGTTGCATTTCATGGCATAAAGTCCTTTACCTTCCACGCCACGTTGCGGGTTCATTGTATGCAAATGGCTATCATCGCCTTGTAACGGAATATCACCCGATGGATGGCAGTTCATACATCTGGGGCTCATTAATACTTTATAAACCTTATGAAAAGCGGCCACTGAGGCTACGCTATCTTTTACTACAGTAATATTGGTAGATGATTTAAACGGTTTTTCATCATCATGCAGGGCAAATGCCATTAACGTTACCAATGAGAGCAAAATGCCCATCACATAAGCCATTCTGGTTATTCCACAGTTGCCTTTTGAATAATTTTTTATTGGGTTGATCATTTTGTTACTCCTCCTTTTTTTGAAAGTGCTGCTGCCATGTGAATGGCCTTGCGTATTCTTGGATAAGTGCCACATCTGCAAATATTACCCGCCATAGCCATATCGATGTCTGTATCATTTGGATTCGGATTTTCTCTAAGTAAAACAGCGGCCGACATGATTTGTCCGGAATGGCAATAGCCACATTGTGGCACATTTTCTTCATTCCAGGCAATTTGTAGCGGATGATCATTGTTTTTAGATAAACCTTCGATGGTTAGCACTTTTTGTCCTGCGGCACGGCCAACTTTCGTCACACAAGATCTCACTGCCTCGCCATTTAAATGAACCACACAAGCACCGCATTGTGCTACCCCACAACCGAATTTTGTGCCGGTTAAGCCAATAAGATCGCGAATGGCCCAAAGTAATGGCATATCAGGATCTGCCTCAATTTCAAAATTTTGATCATTAACGTTCAATGAAATCATATGATTGTTTTTATGTTTTGTTATTTTAAGTTGGAAAATAATCGCAAGCAATAAATATTTTAGCTGAAACCTATTTATTTTCACTTTCTAATTTACAAATAAGTACTGCAAGTGTTTGCTTATCGGTAATTTTGGTATAGGATAAGTGATTTTGGTAGGAGAGTATATTCAAATCCTTATCACTCTTCTTGTGATGATCAGTTCTTCGAGATATCGAACAAGCGATACTCAACTGGTGTCATTCCCATACGCTCTTTAAATAACCGCGTAAAATGTTGTGGATATTTAAAGCCCAAAGCATAAGCCACTTCGCCTACTGGCTTTGATTGATCCATCAAGCGTTCTTTTGCCAATTCTACTATTTTGAAATGAATCATTTCCTGTGCCGATTTTCCCGTTTCCTTCTTAATTAAATCGCCAAAATAGTTAGATGAAAACCGCAGTGCATCAGCGCAGTAGGAAACAGTCGGCAATCCTTTGTTACCAGGATGTTCTGAATTGAAATATTCGTTTAACAGATGCTCAAATCTTTCGGCAACACCGCTATACAGGTAATCTCTGGTAATAAATTGCCTGTCGTAAAACCGACTGCAATAACTCAAAAGCAGTTCGATATTGGCGGCAATCAATTTTTTGCTGTGCTTATCGGTTGAATGATTCAATTCATGCACGATTTTATGAAAGCAGCCCACAACAATTTCGCCTTCTTTTTTTGAAACATGCAATGCTTCATTAATCTCGTAAGAGAAGAAGCTGTAGCTCTGAATAAGATTTTCTAAAATTGTTCCTTCGAGTAATTTTGGATGAAAAAGCAGTGCCCAACCTTTTGGTTCTGCAACAATTGCATCTTCAGGTATGCCTATAATCTGTCCTGGGCCAACCGCAACAACAGTTCCTTCCTCATAATCGTAATGGTT
>SEDB01000327.1 GCA_004210715.1 Pedobacter sp. | reverse complement strand
GCTTCTCTTTCTAAATCCAATAGATATTGCTCACTTACTTCTGTAGGAGATGATAAATCGCCACCACACATTACGTAACCTAATTTTTCAGAGATTTTTTTATCGTGCTCCGAAATGAAATGCCCAGCATACATGCTATTTGCACCAGCGTAAACAATTCCTAAACCTTGCTTACCCAATACTTTAATATCTGTACGTTGAACTGGTTTAGTGTAACCTGCATCCGCCAATTCTATCGCTTTAGCTTTTGCATCGGCCAATAAACGGGTGCGGTTCATCGAAATAGAGAATTTATCTTTTTGCAGATAACCCAATTCGTAAGCCTCATAACCAGAAGTAGAAACTTTAGCCATACCAATCGTTAAGAAACGCTCTTTCAAAGCATTTTGAACAATCTGGTCATCTTTATATTCATCAGAAGCACGTAAAGCAAATTCTTTCGTTCCGCCGCCACCCGGGATTACACCAACACCAAACTCAACCAAACCCATATAAGTTTCAGCAGAAAGCTGAACATGGTCGGCATGCAAGCTAAACTCGCAGCCACCACCCAAGGTTAAATTGTGTGGCGCAACTACAACAGGAATCGAAGAATAACGAATGCGCATCGAGGTGTTTTGGAACATTCTGATGGCCATATTTAACTCGTCCCACTCCTGCTCTACCGCCATCATGAAAATCATACCTACATTGGCACCTGCAGAAAAATTTGCACCATCGTTTCCGATTACCAAACCACGATAATCTTTCTCCGCCATTTCAATGGCTTTGTTAATGCCTGAAATCACATCACCGCCAATGGTATTCATTTTGGTGTGGAATTCTACATTCAGAATGCCATCGCCTAAATCGATAATGGAAACCCCAGAATTTTTCCAAAGGGTTTTGTTCTCGCGGATATTATCCAAGATGATAAACTCATCGGTTCCTGGTAAAGCTTTGTAAGATTTTGAAGGAATATCATAGTACTTTTTAACCCCAGCTTCCACTTTGTAGAAAGAAGTATTACCGGCATCAACGCAAGAATTTCAGTCTTACCATCGGCAGTTTTAGTTTTTTTGTAGAATCCCTGTTTGGTTTTGTCGCCAAGCCATTTGTTCTCCTCCATTTTTTTAACATACTCAGGAAGTTTAAACAGCTCATGCGCTTTATCATCAGGACAATTATCATAAAGTCCTTTTGCGACCTTAATCATGGTATCTAAACCCACCACATCCGAAGTACGGAAAGTAGCCGATTTCGGTCTCCCCAAAGCCGGACCAGTAAATTTATCCACCTCTTCAACTGTTAAATCTAGTTTTTCAACTAAATGCAACAATGCCATAATGGAATAAACCCCAACTCTATTTGCAATAAAAGCAGGTGTATCTTTACATAAAACGGTGGTTTTACCTAAAAATTTATCACCATAATGCATCAAGAAATCAACGATTTCTGGTTTGGTATGCGGCGTTGGAATAACTTCCAATAATTTCAAATAACGAGGCGGATTAAAAAAGTGTGTTCCGCAGAAATGTGCTTTAAAATCTTCACTTCTACCCTCAGCCATTAAATGAATAGGAATACCAGAAGTGTTTGAGGTAATTAAAGTCCCAGGCTTACGGAATTTTTCCACCTGTTCGAAAACCTTTTTCTTAATGTCAAGATTTTCCACAACCACTTCAATTACCCAATCAAAGCTGGAAATTTTCGACATATCATCATCGAAGTTTCCAGTTTTAATTTTATTCAGAACCTTTTTTGAATAAACTGGTGATGGATTTGTTTTCACAGCCGTTTGCAAAGCCGTATTTACAATTCGGTTTTTAACAGCTGGTTTATCTAAAGTCAATCCTTTTGCTTGCTCTTCAGGTGTAAGTTCTTTGGGGGCAATATCTAAAAGCAAAACCTCTACACCAATATTGGCGAAATGGCATGCAATACGCGAACCCATAATTCCTGACCCTAAAACAGCAACTTTATTAATGCTTCGTTTCATTATAAGTAATATTTAGTCAACAGTATATGCTACTGTAATATCATTTAGTTTTATCAATAGATTGATGAATGTCTCTTTTTCCCTTTTAGAGAAATGCTCATCGAGATATTCATTAAATTTTCGAACAACACCTTTTGCCAATTGTTTTTTTTCTTTCCCAAAATCAGTCAGAAAAACCTTTACCGAACGCTTGTCCCCAACTGATGTTTCGCGGTAAATAAGATTGGCTTCTTCCATGTTATTTAACATTCGGGAGAGACTAGTGGCTTTAACGCCAAGCAGGCCTGCAAGATTTGAAACAGCAGTACCTTCATCATCATTTATGTTTATAAGCATATAACCAATTGCCTGGGTAATCCCAAAACTCGATGCCATTTGATTATACTTATTAAACATGTTTTGCCATGCAAATTTCACATGGTAATCTAATGTTTGCTGTTGTTTCATTTTGCTAATTTATTATGCTTGCATAACAAAGCTAACGAATGTATTTTGTTAATGCAATAGGAATTTGAATATTTTTTGTCACAAAAAAAGCCTCCGATTTTCATCGGAGGCTTCCATTACGTTTTATTTATCAACTAGTATAAAGTAAACTCTACACGGCGGTTTTGTTGACGACCAGCTGCAGTTTTGTTGGTTGCAATTGGTTGACCCATTCCGTAACCTGTAGCCTCAATACGTGATGCGTTTGCACCTTGAGAAACTAAATAAGCTTTAACAGATTCAGCTCTTTCTTTAGATAAACGTAAGTTTAACTCTTTAGAACCTGTGTTATCAGTATGACCAGCTAATTTCAAGCTGAAGTTTTTCTCTACCAATAAACCAGCAACTCTATTTAATGAAGCATAAGATTTAGAACGGATAGTAGCTTTACCTAAATCGAATTCTAAATTTTTAATTGCCTCATTAACAACTTTACGATCTTCTTCTGTAATTACAGTTACCTGAGGTTTTGGAGCAACTAAAGGACATCCAGAACCATCAACAACAGTGCCTGCTGGCGTACCTGGACATTTATCCAATTTATCAGCAACACCATCACCATCTGTATCTTTTAAGATATCAGCCATTTCTGAACGTAATTTAGCGTTCTCAGCTTTTTGAGCATCAAGATCAGATTTCAATGCATTTGCAGTATTTTTAGCAGCTAAAGCTTCATCATAAGTTGCAGCAACCGGATTGTGGAAAGCCAATTGTTTTCCTTTACCCAATGCAAATTCTAAACCAGCATAAGCGTAGTTATATTTATCGTTGTTTCCATTTTTGTACAATCCATCAAGGTTATCACCATCAACAAAGTTAATCGTCCATCCTAAATCGATGTTTATACCATCAGAAACTCTGAATTTAGCACCTACACCAACCGGGATAATTAATTCACTAATTGTTTTCCCTCCAGCATAATCCGTAGTAGCTGTACCTGTAGTGATTGTTGGTTTGTAACCTGCTAAACCTGCACCTACAGAAGTATATAATTGTAATGCATCTTCTTTTCTAAACATATCAATGTTAAACATGTTCACAACTGCGTTTAAACTTGCAGCATAGTTTAGTTTAGTATCAAATGCAGAAACAGCACTTGTATTTACTACTCCACTTTCATAAGGCTCAGAATTGTCGCCTTTTAACTTACCCATTGTTCCATCCAAACGTAACGAAAAATAGTTTGTGAATTGTTTTTTCACATATAAACCGTATCCAAAACTAGTCTTGTTGTTACTAAAATCATTTCTTCCACCAAGTGGAGAAAGTGGCGTTAAAGCGCCTGCGTTAACACCGATTGACCAAGTTCTAAAAGTAGAAGTTGATGTAGCTGGCTCTTGAGCCATTGCTGCAGTACCGGCAAATAGACCGACTAAAGCTAGCGATAGGGACTTAAATAAATTTGATTTCATATTCTTTTGAATTAACGTTTGATAAGCGTC
>SEDB01000326.1 GCA_004210715.1 Pedobacter sp. | reverse complement strand
ATCGGCAAAACCAGATTACTGGGAACCAATGCCAATTTCAACTATCCGCTAACGGCAAAATGGAATCTGAATGTGAGCGCCAACCTGAACTACATTTGGCTCGAAGGCATGATCAATGGCGTGCTCGCAGAAAACAGTGGACTGACCGGATATTCTAGCTTTACCACAAGTTACAAATTTGAGAAAACCTGGAAAACAAGTGTATCCTTTAACTACGGAGCACCGGATGTGATGCTGCAAGGGAAATCCAACAATTATTATTATTTAGGTTTGAGTGGTAGTAAGGATATCATCAAAGATAAACTCACCTTTACAGCCATGGTAGCCAATCCTTTCCAGAAAAACAGGGAGTATAGAAGTTATACTGAGGGCGTAAACTTTACACAGGAGCGCATCCGCGAAAACCCTTTCAGAAGAGTGAGTTTTGCAATGAACTGGAAGTTTGGAAAACTTAAAGGATCAATCAAAAAAAGTGAGCGCAGTATCAATAATGATGATACTAAAAAGTCGGCAAATTAATGTTTCAGGAAATTGAAATGGCTAAAATAAACATTCTCGAACTTGATAGATTTATTTATGTTTGGGCTGCCTGAATCATTGTCCATGACTAATACCATAAAATAAAATATCTAAACTGACAAGAAAAAAGCAGATACAACTAAATGTATCTGCCAATAAATCCCTTTTAAATTGTGTGTTAAAAGTGATAGTGCGTCATGTTATTATTCCCCAAGCGCGGTGTCTGGGGAGGTAATCTAAGCTATACATCAGTTAGTTCCAGATGTACGGATATAGATACGGTATCGACCAGGGAAAGGTTTTTTAAAATCTACTCCTTTAATGCGTACCATTTGTATTTTGATGTTTTCAATTGTGAGCAAATCCTAAAACAACAATCGATTTTACGGTCTGGATTTAAAACGATTTGTTCTGATCATAGCCAGTCGTGTCTTTTTTTGCCCTGCTTCTATAATCTTCCAAAAACTCGGCGACCTTCTCTGGTGGGTTTCGATCTGATAATATTTTTTTGATGTCCAGATCATTGCTGAGCGCCAGCTGCAAATTATTTTCCCAATCCAACAATGCTTCTTCAATGGACTTACCACATCCATAAATGCCAGTTGAAGGGCTTGAACCATATAAAATACAATAGTTATCCTCATCCTGAAAAACAGTTGGATTTAACTTCGCTGCAATTCCAGCGAATTTGTATTCTAGGATCCTTTCAGGGGGAATATTCATATTCTATTTGTTTTGAGCGATGTAATCTGCAATTTTAGCCCTACTGGAAGTGCCTGCTTTTTTCGCCATCTCCTTATATACCTCAACAGAAACGTTTGCCTGTTGAGCAGCATAGGAAACTTCATTCGGATCGTTTAAATCTACTTTAGCATCGTCGCGACCATCTTGTTTATTTTTATCATCCATAATATTTTTACAACATTGATTTAGCAGGTTAAGTTTTGCAGCAAACATCGTTTTCTTTTACGAAGTACAATCTTTGCTACATGGAAACATTAATCTTGCAATTATTATCAGCATCACTGATCTTATGATCACAGATGATATGTGCTTTTACGCTTAAAAATCAATAAATGATGTCCCCCGTTTGACAGGTGTCATTTTTCTGGAAGCAGGCGAGTATCAATGACTCCATATTCGAGCTTCCATTTTTCCATAATCGGTTGTTCAAGACCGGTCTGACGGTACTCATCTGGCGACATGATCGGCACACCATGCACGATCGGGAATTTCCGCTCACAATATGAACAGCTCAGTATTCCCTCAAGAACGTTCAGTTCAATGTCCTTCACAAATACGTCCAGTTTTAAGTCTTTCTTGTCGAAAGGACAGCATAATTTTTCTATCGTCTTAATCCTCATAATTTTATTTTATTGATAATGCTTTTTGATATTGTTTGGTGCTTTCCCCAGGATTCTCCGCGTTGAGAATCCCTGATATTACCGCCACACCATTGAATGGAATTTGCACTTTAAGAGCCCTAGCGTTCTCAGGAGTTATTCCTCCTGAAATAAAGAAAGGTAAATTGGTTAGCTCTCTAGCCTGCTTTACGGTTTCAGGCAATACGATCTCGCAGCTCCCAGCTGAACGGGAAGGAAACATGGAACAAAAAGAGATATAATCTAATTGATTCTTGTGCGCTAAGGCGACTGTTTTAAGGTCGCCGGAGCAGGTTACGCCAATAATGATCTCTCTTCCAATTTTCTTTTTGATGATGGAGAGATCACTGGGGTAATGATCAAAATGTACCCCGTGCAGATCTGTAGTTTGCTCCAGTAAAGCCCATTCCTGGTTGATGAGCAGCGGAATTTGACGGGGGCTGGCCAGCTCTGCGATTTTTTTTATGAAACTAACTTTGTCTATTCCCACCGGCCAGTTGTTCCAAATCTGCAATACGTCGATACCACTGGAAATGGCGCTACTCAGTTTTTTAAGCAAAACATCCAGCGCCATCGAAGGATCAATGACCAGGTAAAGGCCTCCAGTCACTTTATTTTTATTTAAAATCATTTCCATCCTTTCTTTTGCGAGTTGAAAAAAGCATTCCAATATGCATCGGTGGCATAATAAGGGAGGTCTTTTGATAATCCCTCTTCAACAATTTTATAACCTTTCTCTTTGGCGGTAAATTTTCCAATAATGGCTGCCTCTATGTGATAGCTTTTGAGTCGTTCGATTAAATTTTCTGCTTGAGTACCATTAATCGCAATGATCATACTGCCCGCACCAACAGTGAATCTGGGATCAAGGTCAAACAAACCGCAAACTTCACCTACGGTATAGCTGATTGGAATGGCAGCATTATCGATTTCAACGCCGTTACCAGATGCAACAGCCATTTCATAAACAGCGCCTAAAACTCCGCCCTC
>SEDB01000325.1 GCA_004210715.1 Pedobacter sp. | reverse complement strand
GATTTTCCTCGTTATTTTACCAAGGTAAATGGCACATATAAACCGAAAGTAATATTTCTGCCAACATTGTAAATTCCAAAATTTGGATTTTCATAATCTAAACGACCAGGTTTGTACCTGCTCAAAGCATCATAATATTTTTGGTTTAGCACATTGTTAGCCGAAACAGATAATTTGATCGGCTGCTTGCCAAGATTGAATGTTGCACCCACACCAGCGTTTAACAAAGTATATCCGCTTGTCGGGGTTTCAAAAACATCATCCACACGGGTTTGCTTAAATGCTGAATTAATACCAACTGATAAATAAGCATCATTTGTTCCTTTAATTTTTGGCTCGAAACGCAATTCATTACGCAATGTTCCGGCAGGAATAAAGGCCAATGGTTTATTTAGGGATGTATTTTGAGCATGAACATAACCAAATGTATTTTCGAAATGAATAAATGGAACCGGGTGGATTGTTAAAGTAGCTTCAGCGCCATAAAGATTTGCATTCACCTGACCATAACGGTAAACGGGATAATTATCGCCCTCCGCATTAATCGTTTCTCCATTATTGGATGCATAAATAAAATTATGAACGTAATTGTTGTAAATACTAGCGCTTGCACTCACCATTTTACCTTCATATTCCAAGGCTGCATCAACCTGGTAACTGCGCTCAGGACTTAAATTGGAATTTCCGATTTCGTAACGGAAAGTACCCTCATGTACACCATTTGAGGCCAGCTCTGCCGGATTTGGTGCACGAAATGCTGAACCTGCATTTGCTTTGAAGTTCCATTCCTCGCTAAATTGATGGGTATAACCCAATGCACCGCTCACATTAGAAAACTTGTTAATTTGGAATCAGGAACTCATCATCGGCTTTATTCTCACTTTTACCTGCATCGGCACTTAAGCCGAAAACGGGTTGCCATCCATTGGTTTCATGCAAATAGTATTTTAAATCGGCAGTGTAGGTTTTAAGGTCGAAGAACAATGCTGGCTCCGGACTATCTTCTAATTCGCGGCGTTGGTTTTGCTGATAACCGAAATCAGCTTTTAAGTTACCATTGCCTAAAATGAAGTTGTTATTTAAAGCAATTTTAAAGTGGCGAATATCCTGACGAGGGAAATCTAAATCACGGTTTTTAAAATCTGATGTAATAAAAGCTGCTCCATCCTCTTTAACAAAATTTCCGTTATCATCTAAAGCTGGTTCATAAAAACCAATATTGTTGCGGAAATTTGAAACATTTAAATGTGTGTAACCCCAGCTTTTGTTCAAACCAACCATCCCACTTAAATCCGTTTCATTAAAGCCAGAATTTGGGAAATATCCGGTTGGTGTTTTAAAGGAATAAGCATTTTTATAAGTACCACGGGCTCTCCACACAAAACCATTTTCATTACCGTTCAACATCAATGAATTTGCTGTTAAACCATTATTTGTGGCGTAATTGGTAATGAATTCTCCTTTGATTTGTCCTTCGGGTGCAGTACTTGGCTCTAGGATATTAATTACACCACCCAAGGCATCAGAACCGTACATTAATGAAGCTGCTCCACGCAAAATCTCAATGCGATCTGATTTGAACTGATCAATTTCTATACCATGCTCATCGCCCCATTGTTGACCTTGCTGTTTGATTCCATCATCTAAAGTTACAATTCTGTTATAGCCCAAACCGCGAATAACAGGCTTGGAAATGGATGGTCCTGTTGTAATTTGCGATACACCGGGAACTCTTGTCAAAGCATCAATTAAATTAGTGGAAGGTGCCAATAACTGATCTTTCCCAACAACAGCTGAAGATGCACTGTTTCGCTTACTTGTACTGCTGATGATACTTCCAGTAATCACAATTTCTTTTGTTTCAATTGCGGTTGGTTGTAAAGCAAATTCCAGAACAGGTGCATTTGCGAAATTCACGATTTTGGTTGCCGTTTTATAGCCCACATAATGAACCTCAACCAAATAACTTCCCTTTGCTGGTAAATTGTTCAAGGTAAATTCTCCATCGTTATTGGTAATGGCAGTAACTTTTAAATCGGGAATGTAAATGGTTGCACCCGGTAATGTTTGGTTGGTACCCGCATCGGTAACTTTACCTTTTATGTCTTTTAAAGCGGCAGCGAAAACCGTGCTGCTCAATAATGTATATAGAATTACTAAGCCTACAAGCTGTAATTTTTTCATGATTTTGAAATAAAATAGAATGAGATTAAAAACCGAATGAAACCTATCGCTAAATGGCTAATCGAGTTTTTAAAACAATAAATAATTTGAGAATCCGCTTAGCGGAGATAAATTTTAAGAAATTTAGGCTACGGGAGGTCCACGTAAACCAGTGCTTAGCAACTCTACGTACGAATTTTTTAAAATCGGTTGTGTAGGATTGATCTGTGTGGCTGAAAGAAAAATTCGGTAAACCTGATGGGTTTGCATGTAATCCTTTTCAAAACTTGCATTACAAATCAAACAAGTTTCGCCATGCGATTGTACGTGAGTAACATGATGGCAATGGAGTTCTTTTTTAGGGATTGGCACTTCCTGGTGATGATGCAATACACTCCAGGGCGTTAAAGCAATGGCAAAAACAATCAGCATACATGCCGAAAAATATTTCCTAATGTTTTGCCTATGCTTTTTCAATGTGACAAAAGTAGTAATTCCTGTTCATTTCTATATCTTTGAAAAGTAACATTGCTTTTATAGAACGATGAACTCAATTCTAACCAACGGCTTAAATTTAAGCCAAAAACAAACCCCAAACGGAACCGAATTAACTTGCAAGGGATGGATTCAGGAAGCTGCGCTGCGCATGCTTTTGAACAATCTTGATCCCGATGTTGCAGAGCGACCTGAAGATTTAATTGTATATGGTGGAAGGGGAAAAGCGGCCAGAAACAAGGAATCATTGAGTTTGATTATAAAAGCATTAAGGGATTTGGAGAACGACGAAACGCTTTTAATTCAGTCAGGAAAGCCTGTTGCGATTTTTCCAACACATGTTGATGCGCCAAGGGTTTTAATTTCCAATTCACAATTGGTGCCTAAGTGGGCAACACAAAAACATTTTGATGAACTGGAAGATAAGGGCTTAATGATGTACGGTCAAATGACTGCCGGCTCATGGATTTACATTGGTTCGCAAGGTATTGTACAAGGCACATACGAAACTTATTCTGCCTTAGCAAAGCAGCATTTTGGGGCTAGTTTAAAAGGGAAACTGAATGTTACCGCTGGTTTGGGTGGAATGGGCGGAGCCCAACCATTAGCCATCACGATGAACGAGGGTGTTTGTTTAGCTGCAGAAGTAGAGGAATGGCGAATCAAAAAACGTTTGGAAACCCGTTACATTGATGAAATCAGTTATCAAATTGATGAGGCCATTGATAAGGCATTAGTTTATAAAAAAGAAAATAAAGCCATTTCTATTGGAGTGGTTTGTAATGCCGTTGAGTTGCTTCAACGATTAATTGACAGAAACATCATTCCCGATACATTAACTGATCAAACCTCTGCTCATGATCCTTTAATAGGTTATTTCCCGGAAGGGTTAACTGTTGCGGAAGCTGCAGATTTAAGAAAGAATCATCCGGAAGATTATGTCAGGCAATCTTATGCCACCATGGCAAAACATGTTGAGCAAATGCTTGAATTGCAAAAGCGTGGCGCCATCACTTTTGATTATGGAAATAATTTAAGGGGCAGAGCTTTGGAAGCAGGTGTTGCAAATGCCTTCGATTTTCCTGGTTTTGT
>SEDB01000324.1 GCA_004210715.1 Pedobacter sp. | reverse complement strand
CTGTTCAGGTTTTGCGTACTGGATGAAAAATATGATCCAAAGGCATTATTGGCGGCAACAAAATCAAATATTCCATCTGGTTTTTTTTCATTTTGCTGATTCAACCTATCAAATTCTGTGAGGGCAATCCACTGCTTGTTTGCCGTGTTTTGTCCTTCTGTCATGATGGGCTTTTCTACGCCCGTTTCATTATCAATCCTGTAAATGTCTAATTTAAAATTTAACGGACTGATTTGATAACCGCCAATGGAATAAATGTTTTTCATCATTAAATCCCAGGTTGGCAAATTGATTTTCATCGTTTCGTTCTTCAATAATTTAGCATAAAGAACTTTGGGATTCGCAGCATCGAAGGTTACATCGGTAGAGAATTCTCCAACCTGATATTCAACCCCGTTGTACGTGTAACGATAAGAAACCGCTAAAACCTCATCGCCATTTAAAGGGTTATTTAAGGAAATATATCCCAATTGAGGTTGAAAAGTAAATTCGCGATCGGTTAACTTTCTGGCATAAGTGAGCTTGGCATATTGATCAGTTCCGCCGTTCGCCTGGAAAAAAGGAATAATAGCATTTGAATTGGTCAGTCTTGCATCAGCAGGCAAGCTGGCTAATAAATTGTTCGATTGTTGATTGAAGCCTGTAGCCGTTGTACCAGCAGGTAAAGCAGAGCCACCACCCGTAATTGCTCCCGGGTTAAAAGGTTGGTTTTCTCCAAGATTTAGAAAACCCAATACGTCCCGGGAATCATTGGTGTTCCCTGCTTTGTTGGTAATCCAAACCTCAATTTTTGTAATTTGAATCGGCGAGGTAATAATTGGTGCATTCGCCAGATGTTTGTTATAATTATTTCTAAAATATTGTGCTAAAAAGTAGTGTTTGTTGGCCTCGTAGCTATCTGCACTTACCCTGAATTCGTTCTGTTGAGCACCATTGGTAATTCTCAGTTCGCGGGATTCTGATTTTTGCTGCGTGTAGACACTGGTCACATTCAACTTCCCAAACTGTAGCTGAGTTTTAATACCAAATAATGCTTGCGTGCCCGTAATTAACGAAGTATTTAAAGGCAAACTTACATTACCAGCTTCAATTTTTTTAATAATATCATCCGGCCCGCCGGTGTAATCCAGTTTGATCTGATTTTCAAAATCGAATTGGGCCTCGGTATTATAATTACTCTTTATTTTTAGTTTTGTACCAATATTTCCAACCAAATCCATTTGGATTCTTTGATTGAAATCGAAATTAGTCTGAACACGTTGCCTTTCATTAAAGAGCGGGTTTTCGTTCTTGTTGATACGACCTAAAAAAGTTAATTCAGCTTCGCCACGTGGTTGAATATCAATAGTTGTTCCACCAAAAAGTTTTTCAAAGGCTTTACTATTGATCTGAATTTTTGGAATAATACCAGTATTTCGATAATCGCTAACCTCGGCATTGGAAATACTTCTCCAATTTTCTCTTTTAATCTCACTGTTCATTAAACGAGAATACTCGTCAACGGTTAAATATTGTGTTTGCGTCACATATTTATCGCCTATCAGTTCTTTAACAATGTATCTTTTGTTTTTAGCGTCGTACTCTACCAGTCGTTTTACATTATTGGGCAATGGGTAAAAAGGATTGGTAGGGGAACCTAACCCAAGCAGTTGTTTTTCACGTAAACCGAAGTTATTTTTAAGCGTAGCAGTATCTTTTTTGCTGGGAACAACTTGAGAAAAGGCGTTTTTTTTAGCAAATGAGAAAAGTAGGACGAGAAATAGGAGTGTAGAAATTCTCTTCAAAGGCCGTTAAATCTATAATTTTTTTAAAGCTTGTTTAATTAGTTGCTCTACCGAAAGCATTCCTTCTGTCCCTTTTAATATCTGATCAATAGTTTTTTCGGCGGTTTGTTTGGCAAATCCGAGCATTACCAATGCAGATAACGCTTCATCTTTAACTGTATTGTGTTGAGGCATAGAAATTAATGAATCTGCGCCTTCTTTTTTTAATTTATCTTGTAACTCCAACACCAAACGTTGAGCGGTTTTAGCGCCCAAACCTTTAATGCGTTGAATAAGAGGTAAATCTGCTTGAACAATTGCGGTTTGGATTTCAACAGGTGTAATGGATGATAGAATCATTCTGCCTGTATTTGGTCCAATTCCCGATACCGATATTAAGTGTAAAAATAAGCGGCGTTCGCCTTCATCGGCGAATCCGTATAAGGTGTGTGCATCTTCTTTCACATGCAGCCAGGTATATAATTTACACCTTTCTGCATCGCCCAAAGCGCTGTAAGTATTTAATGAAATGTTTATATGATAGCCTATACCTCCGGCTTCAACCACAACAAACGCTGGGTTTTTGAATGTAAGTTTACCATCGATATAGGCGTACATTTAATTTAAGATTTTAGCGTGACGAATTTAGATTTTCAATAAACCCTAATGATTTATTTCTTGTTTGTTTTTGTAAATATACCTTTTCGTTTCGATGTTCCGGCAATTTCTTCTTTTGCTTGAACGTCTACCACTGCAATAGTAACCATATTCGTAAAGCAGGTTTTATGGTTGATCCATAATCTTTAGTTAAACCCGAAATCATGGCATCTGCTTCGCCAAATTCAACCATTGAAGCACCGTAGTAGTTACGATCTCTCAATAATTTTGTTGCCTCATTTAAAGAAATCCCTTTACGCTGGCGTTTTTTATAAAGCGATTCTGCGTACTGTTTGGTTTTTTCCGGATTTTGCATCTGATCAATAATCTCCACACCTTCCAGTTCCAACGCATGTTCATCAATAATCGCCTGGATTTTTTCACGGTTACCCAATAAAATGGGAATGGCAATATTCTCTTCCCGAACGATTTGTGCCGCTTTTAGGATTTTATAATTATCAGCCTCAGCAAATACTACCCGTTTAGGGTCTGATTTCGCTTTAGTGGTAATAGAACGCATAATTGCATCATCCAAACCTAAACGTTTTCTTAATTCCTCTGTGTAAGCGTCCCAATCGGTAATGATTTTGCGGGCAACGCCACTAGCAATAGCCGCTTTTGCAACCGCTGTAGAAACTTCGGTTATTAACCTGAAATCAACTGGTTTTGGAATAATATAATCTTTACCAAACTTCAGATTACGAGCATTATAAGCTAAGTTTACCGCCTCTGGTACCGATTTTTTGGCCAACTCTGCGATTGCATGTACAGCAGCAATTTTCATTTCCTCGTTAATACTTGTTGCACGAACATCAAGCGCACCACGGAAAATGTATGGAAACCCCAATACATTATTTACCTGGTTGGGATAATCAGAACGGCCGGTAGCCATGATGATATCTTTACGGGTTTTAATTGCTAAATCATAAGCAATTTCAGGATTTGGATTCGCCATAGCAAATACAATTGGGTTTTTTGCCATGCCCACAAGCATTTCAGGAGAAATCACATTGGCTGCAGAAAGTCCGATGAAAACATCAGCCCCTTTCATCGCCTCGCCAATGTTAGCAATATCTTTTCTGGTGGTTGCAAAACCCATTCTAATCTCATCAAGATCTGTTCTGTTCACATCAATTAAACCATTGATATCAAACATGACCAGGTTCTCTTTCTTTACTCCCAATGAAAGGTACATTTTAGAGCAAGAAACTGCAGCGGCACCTGCACCACTAACCACCACCTTAATTTTATCTATTTTTTTCTTTTGAATTTCAATCGCATTTAACAACGCAGCACCAGAAATAATTGCTGTACCGTGTTGGTCATCATGCATTACAGGTATTTTCATTTCCTGTTTCAGGCGTCTTTCAATCTCAAAACACTCAGGCGCTTTGATATCCTCCAAATTTATTCCGCCGAAAGTTGGTTCCAATGCTTTAACGATCTTTACAAAATCATCCACATTTTGGGTATCCAACTCTAAATCGAAAACATCAATATCAGAGAAAATTTTAAATAAAAGACCTTTGCCTTCCATTACAGGTTTACCGGCTTCAGGGCCAATATTGCCCAAACCTAAAACGGCCGTTCCGTTACTGATAACCGCTACCAAGTTTCCTTTAGCGGTGTATTTGTAAACATCTTCCGTATTATTTGCTATTTTTAAACAGGGCTCTGCAACTCCTGGAGAGTAGGCAAGGGTTAAATCCCGTTGCGATGTTGTAGGTTTTGTAGGTACTACTTGTATCTTTCCTGGTCGCCCTTGCGAGTGGTAATCCAGCGCATCTTG
>SEDB01000323.1 GCA_004210715.1 Pedobacter sp. | reverse complement strand
TTAGCAGAAGTTTTACTTGTACCTTCCAGGGTATCATCAATTGCTTTAATACTTTTTACTGGTGCTTTAGTTTTAACTGTTGAAGCTGCCTTATTAACAGTTTTCTTCACGGTTGTAGCTGCAGTATTCACACTTTTTGTAACATCTTTTTTAACAGCTGCTACTTTCGGTTTAACTGTAGTTGCCGTTTTCGCTACTGTTTTCTTGATTTCAGCAATTGGTTTAGCTAATGCTTTCTCCACTTTGTCTTCAGAAGCTATGGCAGCAACTTTTACACTCTGAACTACAGGTTTTGCTTTTGAAACCGCCTTTTTAACCACTTTTGCTGCAGATTTTTCAGCTTTATTGGCTGCTTCTACCACAGGCTTTTTTGCTTCTTTGACTTTCGATTTTGAAGATTTTAATAGATCATCAATTTTATGTCCTACGTCGGATTTAATTACCGTGAATTTCTTAGTTAATTTTTTGGCAACACGTTTACTTGCCTTAGCCACTTCTGTACTAATCTCTGATGCATCATGGCCTAAACTCTTTATCACATCTAAAAACTGTGCTGTGATGGATTGCTCTAATTGTTTTGTAGCTTCTTTCTTGGTTGCTTTTTTTTGAGACTTCGCTTTAGTGGTTTTCATATTATTTTTCGTTTTTTTGTGCGATAGATTTATTTTCAACTAAATCTACTTAATTTTTTAATTTAAAGCTAAAAACATGCCTTCTTTTGATATTGTAAGTAAAGTTGATGCGCAAACCCTTGATAATGCGATTAACAATGCCAAGAAAGAAATCTTAAATAGATTCGACTTTAACGGCTCAAAAAGTACCGTTGATTTGGATAAGAAAACAAATATCGTTACCATCGTTACTGAAGATGATATGCGTTTAAAAGCCATTGAAGGTTCAATTATTTCTAGGATGATGAAACAAAATTTAGACCCCAAAAGTTTGGATTTTGGGAAAGAAACCATTGCTTCAGGAAATATGATCCGTAAGGAAATTACCATTAAAGAAGGTTTAGACAAAGAAGCTGCAAAAAAAGTAGTTGCTAAAATAAAAGCCAGTGGTTTAAAAGTTCAACCATCAATTATGGATGATCAGGTTCGTGTTACCGCAAAAAAAATCGATGATTTGCAAGCGGTAATTTCTTTGTGCCGTGGCGAGGATTTCGACCAACCTCTACAGTTCATTAATATGCGCAACTAAATACTTAAATCGATAAGCTATTATAATAATAGTTTATCGGTTACCACTAACCAAAGATGGAAATAAGCGAAAACGGATTTATATTTTCTGATCATAAAGAGTTGCTTCAAATTGATTCCATTCATCATTATTTGAGCACCGAATCTTATTGGGCGAAAAATATTCCTTTGGAAATTGTTCAAAGATCAATTGAAAATTCACTTTGTTTTGGCATATATAAAGATAACAGGCAAATTGGTTTTGCTCGCTGGATAACGGATAAAGCTACTTTCGCCTGGCTTTGTGATGTTTATATTGAAAACGAATACCGTGGTCGGGGTTTAGCTAAAAAACTAATGTCTTTTATGATTTTCCATCCTGATTTGCAAGGGTTACGCCGTTATCAATTAGCCACTTTAGATGCTCATGGGTTGTATGAGCAATTTGGTTTTTCACAAATTCAAAACCCGGAAAGACAAATGGGAATCGTTATCCCTAATGCCTATTCAAAGTCGGTATCTGATTAATTCAAAAAACCTTTTTCTCGCTTCCTTGTTTTCAATACACATCAAAATATTGAAAACACATGAAAAAGATATTTCTGCTATCAACAGCAATTGTACTGACAGTAAGCTTTCAAGCCTGCCAAATCGCAGACAAAAAATCAGCAACAACAAAAGATAGTGTTGCCGGAGATACCAATATGGTTAACGGGAATCATGTAACTGGTGCTGAAAGTACACAATCGGGCCTGGATGAAGCTGGAGCTACTTTTTTAAGAAAAGCCGCTGTTGGTGGTATTATGGAAGTTGAAGCCGCTAACATAGCAATTGAAAATGCATCGAATCCAAAAGTAAAAGAATTTGCATCACAAATGATTGCCGACCATACCTTGGCCAATTCTGAGCTTAAAAAATTAGCTGTTGAGAAAAAGGTTATTACGCCTGATGCCTTGCCAGCTGAAGATCAGATTCACTTAAATGAAATGAAAAAGATGACTGGTGCTGCATTTGATAAACATTATATAGGCATGATGGTAACTGATCATGAAAAAACTATTGCGCTTTTTAAAGATGGAGCTCAAAACCGTGATGCATCCCTTAAAAGTTGGGCAACTAAAACTTTAAAAATAATTGAAGGGCATGATGTCGCTGCTAAAGAAATAGCATCAACTTTAAAATAAATATCTCCCTCCATATTGAGGCGAATCCTGGTCATTAAAATGATCAGGATTTTTATTTTGCTGAAATGTGTTAAAAGCATCATTTTTAATACATTTTATAGGAATGAAAAAAATTAAAATTAACTTTCGACGTTTAATACAAAAATAAGTAAATGAATAAGAGTAGAATTTTTAAAGCGCTACTAAGCGTTGCTGTAGTGAGTGCGGTTCCGTTTATAGCGAATGCACAAAAAGCAAACTGGCAAAACCTGGATCTTAAAACTGATTCGACGTTTGGTATCAGTACCGAAAAAGCATATAAAGAACTTTTGAAGGGCAAAAAATCCACTAAAGTAATTGTTGCCGTAAACGATGGTGGCGTGGAAGCGACGCATGAGGATTTAAAAAGAATCATGTGGGTTAATGCTAAAGAAATTGCTGGAAATGGAAAAGATGATGATAAAAACGGGTATGCGGATGATATTCATGGCTGGAACTTTATTGGAGGGCCAAAAGAATCCATCAACTTTGAAACCTTAGAATTAACGCGTTTAGTTCGTCGCGATCAAACTCGTTTTGCAAATAC
>SEDB01000322.1 GCA_004210715.1 Pedobacter sp. | reverse complement strand
CCAGTAATCTTTAATTTCTTCATGACCACTAATATAGCCGCCTTCCCAGGCTTTTGACCACTGAACATCTTTTTGCATAGTTGCCAATGCGTTGTTAATATTTCTTTGGTTAAATGCCGTGTATGCTGCTTTTATAATTTCTTCTATTCGATTATCCATTTTTAAAAATACTATAATTCAGCATTAATTTTTTCATTGGCCAGTTCAAGATCTTCAGTTGTAGCTTCAGGAGCATCATTTTTTCCTTCGGCTTTTATACAGTATTTTAAGTCAACGCACATCGGGAAATGATCTGACCCACAACTTGGTAAACGATTAATGCTAGTCAGGGCAAAATTTGGACTGCAGAAAATATGATCGAGTGGAAATCGAAGGAAGAAATACTTAGCATTAAAGCTATTGAAAAACCCTCTGCCTCGTCGAGGATCCAACAACCCGCTAACCTTGCCGAAAAGTTCAGTGGTGTAACTCCAGGCAACATCATTCAAATCGCCCATAACTATAACTGGGTATCCACAATCTTTTGCTTTTTTTGCAACCATCAAAATTTCCATGTCACGCTCAGTAGATCTTGGATTTTCTTGCGGTACAGGTGGTTCTGGGTGCAAACAAAATAATTTAACAAATTTTCCTGAAGGTAATTTAACTAAGGTCTCAATAGATGGTATGTCAGGTTTTACAAGAAATTTTATCTCTCCATCCTTCAGTTCAAATCTTGAGTACAACAGCATTCCATAAGTGTTAGAAAGTGGAATTTTCAATTGAAAAGGGTAGCGGTTTTCCAAAGCATCCATCTGTTCTTGCCACCACTCATCAGTTTCCACCATCAATATCAAATCGGGATTGCATTTTTGAATCAATTTATGGTATTCTGGAGCTTTTCTATTCTCCTGATAAACATTGGCAATAAATACCTTTAAATTATTTTCGTTCGATGCAGTCCTGCTAGCGATAATTTGCTTTTTTCCAAAGAAAGTAAAAGGAAGTATGAGGTAAAGTAAATAACTAACATTTGCAATTAATGCAGCAAATACGATATACTCAACTGTTTTTTGCGGTTGAGCAAATACTGCAATAGCGATGATTACAAGGATATTTAATACTAATTTTTGCAGTCGCGGATATTCAAAAACTCTGAATACCCAAAAATCATGTCGAATGAATGGTACAAGAGTGGAAATTATAAGGGCAATGCTCAGGTAAAAAAGGGCGTTGTTTATCAATTTGTTTGGATTTGCAGGTGCAGTGAATTTAAAAGTGGCTTTAAATCGAATATCAAACGTGTAGTAAGCTTGTTTTGTTTTTTAAAATATGAAAAACGGAAAATTTTAAAGCGAAGAAAATGTGACTGGCTAACTTTACATTTGTTATCGGTTATTAATGATCTGTTTGTTAACATACATCAATGGAAAGTTAAAATTCAGGCACTATTTTTGAAATTCAATAACGGGTAATTTTAATTTAAACTAAAAGAATATTCAAATGAGAAAATTATTTTTTGCGCTTCCTGCGCTTTTCCTACTGGCATCTTGCGGAGGATCTTCGAATGATAATGCAAAAACTACCAGCGAACAAACTGCTGCGGAACAAAAAGGCGAGACTTTATCACTTGATACTGTAGCTACGAAGGTTGATTGGAAGGCTACACACAAAGGTGGACTTGCTCCACGCTGGGGTAAAATTAGTGTCACTTCCGGAACGGTTTCTGTAAATAACGACTCCTTAAGTGGTGGAGAGTTTACCATTAACCTGGGCTCTCTGTATGTAGATCCAGCTTCTGTTACAGAAAAAGATAAAAAATCTACTGATCTTGAAGGGCACTTGAAAAGTCCTGATTTCTTTGATGTAGCTAAGTTTCCTACTGCAAAGTTTGTGATTACCAAAGTTGAACCTTTTAATGGTGCGCAGCCATCTAGTTTAGTAACCGATCCTAATTATATCATCAGTGGAAATCTTACGCTAAAAGACAGCACATTGAATATTACTTTTCCTTCGAAAGTAGAAATTGCTGAATCGGGTGTAACCGCTACGGCAAAGTTTATCATTGATAGAAGTGCTTGGGGAATCAATTATAAAGCAGAAGGAAGCCCTGAAAACTGGATCATTTCTAAAGATGTAGAAATTGGATTGACACTTAAAGCTAAAAAGAACTAATTTTTTGAAACAAAATTGTATAGAGGTTTCATTACCATTGATACAATGAAAATTTTAAAAAAGCGCCCAAATATAATTTGGGCGCTTTTTTTAGTTTAAGTTCGATTTAGCGAGTACTTTGCCAATTTAAACCAACTATCGCTATTAAAAATAATAACCGCTATAAGAATGATGCTGTAAGAAATGACAGGAATTACGCCTAATGGTTCATGATATACCATAACAGATAAAATAAAGGCAATAATAGGATTTACATTTAAAATCATTCCAACCTTTGATGAACTGATCCTGCTCAAAGCATATAAATTCAAAAACAATGCTATTATAGTATACACGATCGCAATAATCTCAATATAGAAGTAAAAATCTATTTGCGTTGGAACCGGACCTGAATAGTATGGATAAAAAGGTAATAGGAAAATTGCCGATAGCAAAATATGAAAATTAAGCATTAGAAATTTATCAAAGCCAGTGTTTTTGTTTTGGCTAATCAAATAACAAGCATAGCTAAGTCCTATAATTCCGCTGTAAAACATGTTAATCAGGCAAATGAGATAGGCTACTGAGGTTGCCCTTACATTGATATGATTCATCACATAAATAAAAGAAAACCAATTCACTGTTAAAAAAATGCTTGCTCCAATGTTTAAGCCAATGATTTCTTTCTGTCGTTTTTTCGGTAAGCTTTTAAAAAGTTCAAAATTCTTTCTGATTATCTTTTGCCTAAATAGAATTGAAATCATCGACATCAATATTGCACAGCTAAATACGCGGTAAAACAAGATATCAAGAGAAGAGTAGGCTTGCAATGGTTTTAAAACTAGGCTAAAAGTTCCCCATATCGAAAAAGCGAGAATTGCCGCCAGGTAATATTTTAAATTATTCAGGTTCGTCATTTTTTAATAAGCACATTTGGTTTTATAAATTTTATGCATGCGTTTTTATGGATGCAATATTAGGAACAATATTCAGTCTGTTACAGTATCAGATTTGTATATTTGGATGGACACAGTTTAAATTATGGAAAAGATTTTCTTATATAATGAGATCGTTGGGCGTATTGCAGATCAGATTAAAAATGGCACCATTAAATCTGGAGAAAAGCTTTCTTCCATTAGAAAGCTATGTGAAGAGCATCATATTGGTATGAATACCGCGAAGCGGGTATTTCTAGAACTTGAAGGTCTTTCATTAATAGAGTCGAAGCCAAAATCGGGTTATTATGTAAGCAGTAGGCCTGAGTTAAATTTACCACTTTCACAATCGAGCAATCCTTCTCTAATTGCGCTAGATACAGAACCGGACGAAATTATTACCAAGGTTTATTCAAATATGGGTAGGGCCGATCTTACGCTCTTTTCCATTGGTGTACCATCGGGAGATCTTTTACCTTTTGCGAAGTTGAAAAAGGAGATTATCCTTGCTACACGTGCGCTCAAAGGTGGTGGAACGGAGTATGAACCTTTGCAAGGCAATTTGAAATTACGGAGAATGGTTGCCGCCCGCTCTCCTGCATGGGGAGGAAATCTTGATGAAGGCGATATCATAACTACCAATGGCGGAATGAATGCGCTATCTTTTTGCCTAATGGCATTGGCAAAGGCTGGAGATACCATCGCTGTTGAAAGTCCATGTTTCCCTGGAACACTAGAACTAATTATCAGCTTGGGATTTAAGGTGCTTGAACTTCCTACACATCCAGTTACAGGCATTGATATCGATGCACTCAAAAAAGTGATTCCTAAAATCAGCATCTGTTTATTGGTGCCTAATTTCAATACGCCAATGGGAAGCTGCATGCCAGATGAGGCAAAGCAAGAGGTGGTAAGTTTATTGGCTGCAAGCGAAATTCCGCTCATTGAGGATGATATCTATGGAGATCTTTACTTTGGAGCGAGCCGCCCTAAATGTTGTAAAGCCTATGATGTTGAAGGGAATGTACTTTGGTGCAGTTCGGTTTCTAAGACTTTGGCGCCAGGATTTCGAGTGGGCTGGATTGCTCCGGGAAAATATAAGGCAAAACTGTTAAAACTGAAACTTATACATTCTATCTCCTCCACATCACTTATTCAGGAAGCCGTGGGGAATTTTTTTAAGTCTGGAAGATATGAAAACCATCTCCGTAAGCTACGCAAAACTTTATATAGCAACTACCAAAATTATGTACAAGCAATAGCAGAATATTTTCCGATGGGCACCAAAACAAGTAGACCGCAAGGGGGGTTGGCCATTTGGGTAGAATGTTGAGCTGACCTGATAATAGCGCTCAAACAAATAGGGAATTTTGTCTGGCTGGATACCTTTACCTTTATCTATAACCTCGATACGAATGAAACCTGGAATGCTCTTAACGTTTATAACAATAAGTTGGCTTTCTGGGGCATATTTTATAGCGTTAATGATAAAATTGCTTACTACCTGTTCAATACGTCCCTCATCGGCTGTAATCTCTAAAGCGGCATCGCTATTGGTTTGCACCTGGTAGTTGTTTTCGATACGGATGTGGTGAACGCAGGAGCCAATCATCTCGGAAACATTAAATTTTGTTTTGTTTAACTTCAGATGGCCATCGTTCATCTGGCTGGCGTTAAGTAAATCATCAACCATTTGTGTAACCCTTGTAATATTATGGTTGGCCTTTTCGATCAGGCTTGACATTCGTTCGCTGGTTTCGGCTTTCATACGTAACATAAGCTGAAGAATAGCCTTTAAACTGGTAATGGGTGTCTTAAGTTCATGGCTTGCGATATTGATGAATTCATCTTTTTTCTTCAATTGTTCGATGTGATCCTCAACATTTGTACAGGATCCAAACCAGTTGGTGCGGTCTCCATTCTTGTCCACGTATAGGGAGGCCTTCAATTGATGCCATTCATAATTTCCATCCCTGTTAATGAGTCTAATGATTTCATTTAGCTCCGTGCCGGTCGATTGACTTTTATACCAACTGCGAAGTAGGTTCCTCAGATCTTCCGTATGAACCTTTGAAAGTATAAATGAGGATCTGGTCTCCTGTTTTTCACATTCGAAATATTGACAAAAGCGAGCATTAACATAATTAATCCGACCTGTGGAAGAGGCTGTCCAAATCATCTCAGGGATTAGGTCTGCCATAAACTCAAGCCTTTTCTGCTCGTTTTCTGCCACGCTTTTTGCCTTTAACAACTCTCTTTCATAATTCTTGCGTTCTGTAACATCAGCAACTACAACATTAATCGCTTTGATATTGCCGTTCTGGTCAAGGATAGTGTTGGCATTCAGTAGTATTGATAGCGGAGTTTGGTCCTTTCTGAGAATCTCATAACTGAGCTCCTTAACCATGCCATCAACGTTAAGCATCGGCAAAAAGAACATCTCAAAATGCATCTGTCCACCTTTGGGTAAGAGCAATGCGAAACGGGTTTCCAATAAGTCTGATTCAGCGTAACCTAGCCAATTCAGCAATGTCTTGTTAATTTTAAGGATTTCCCCTTTCGTTGATAGGGAGAAGTAGCCGCAAGGGGCGCTATGATATAACTCATCTGCATCAATGAGGGTTTCCAGTATTTGTTTTTTGCCGCTCATCGATCTGCTAGGGATAAGTTTCTTAGTTGATGAACGCTTTTATGGCACGAATTGTTTCCTCGGGTTCACTGATATGCGGGCAGTGCCCCGTCGCCTTTAGCAAGACGATTTCATTACCAGGTGTATTTTGGTAAACAAACTCACCAACACTGTTTGGCGCAATAATATCATCTGCACACTGTAGCGTAAGGCTTTTTATGGTAAGCTTAGATAGATCTGCCCGATTGTCGGAAAAGAAAGTGACCCTGGCGAAGTCTCTCGCTACTTTTGGATCTGTTGAACAAAAACTCTCGGTTAAAAATCCGCCAAGCGCTGGCCTTTCCGTGTT
>SEDB01000321.1 GCA_004210715.1 Pedobacter sp. | reverse complement strand
GCGACAGGTGCAGGAAAATCATCAACGATTAATATCCTAAACCGCTTTTATGAAGTTAAAAAAGGCGATATTACCGTTGATGGTATTCGAATTGAAGATTTTGAGCTTGATTATTTAAGGAGCAACATTGCGACCGTTCTTCAAGATGTATTTCTTTTTTCAGACACGATTCTAAATAACATCACTTTAAATAACCCTCAAATTACAATTGAGGAAGTGGTTAATGCAGCGAAAAAAGTTGGTGCACACGAATTTATTGAACGTTTGCCTGGCGGTTATCAATATAATGTGATGGAAAGAGGAGCAACGCTTTCCGCTGGTCAGGCGCAATTAATCTCCTTTATTCGTGCGCTGGTTCATAATCCGGCCATTTTAGTTTTAGATGAGGCAACATCATCTGTTGATACTGAAACGGAATTATTGATTCAAAAAGCCATCGATAATTTAATGGAAGGCCGAACGTCGATCGTTATTGCTCATCGTTTATCTACTATTCAAAAGGCAAATCAGATTATTGTACTCGACAAAGGCGAAATCAAAGAAAAAGGAACCCATCAGCAATTATTAAAGCTAAATGGTTATTATAAAAAGCTTTACGATCTTCAGTTCTCATCAGTAGGGATAGCAAAAAGTTCTTAAAAATGATTATGTTTGGTTTTTCTAACAAACCTAATCATTGGACGCCTCGAGAAATAGTGAGCACGATAAAATACTTTTTGACTTATTAAAGCAAGGAGACGAGGCCGCATTTGCAAAGATTTATAAACTTTATTGGGTCGAACTTTACAATGCCGCTTATAAGCGTTTGCCCGAAAAGGAAAAATGTCAGGATATTATTCAAAATGTTTTTACTGATCTCTGGAACAGAAAAACGGAGCTTGATTTAGAAAAACCATTGGCATATTTGTATACTGCAGTTCGTTTTCAGGTATTGAAACATATCTCCAGAGTACCAAAAAATAGCTTTTTTGCAGAATCTTTCGAAAATCAATTAATTTCTCCACTTCAGGCCGATGGAGCACTATTAGAGCAAGAAGCTAAGGGTTTGATCGAGTTATTTATAAAAGCTTTGCCTGAAAAACGTAGAAAAATATTTTTACTTCATTATTTTGACGGATTATCTACAGCAAAAATCTCTGTTCAGCTTAATGTTACGCAAAAGACTGTTCAAAATCAATTAACTACTGCAACTCATGCGCTAAAGTTTCGACTAACTCATCTCTTTTTGTTTCTGATGATTATTCTATCTATCCTTTTTAATTAATTCCTTTCACTAATCTTTTCTTTATGAAAATATTTTAAAATTCTTTTGGGATATTTTTAGGTTTCTGGTACATGTATGTATAAACGCTAGAAATTATGACCGCTTTCCGCCCTCAAAAAGACATACAAAAGATTATTCAGCGTTATTTAGCAGGCAAAGCTACTGCTGATGAAATACGTTTTGTAGAAGAATACTACAAATATCTGGGTAAAGAAGAAGGTCATCTTGATAATGCTGATGAAATTCAAGAATTAGAAAAGGCAAACTTTGTCGCCATTCAGGCTAAAATAGCCTCTTCAAAAAAATATCGTGTCCTTCCTTTTTACAAATACGTTTCGGCCGCTGCAGTATTGATTTTGTTAACTGTTGGTTTATATTTCTTTCTGAGTAAAAACTCGAATACTGTCCCGGTTCCATTAACTAAAATTGAAAATTTAGATGTTTTACCAGGAACTGATAAAGCGATTTTAACGTTGGCGGATGGATCAAAAGTGATTTTAGATGAGAAAACTGCCGAAAATATCAGTGATAAACATGGCGTAAAAATCTCCAAAACCAAAGATGGTCAGCTTATTTATACAGTATTGAATACAGATGCAGTATCTAGTTCTGAAAAAATCTCTCTTAATACTATTCAAACACCAAAAGGCGGACAATATCAAGTGGTTTTGCCTGATGGCACTAAAGTATGGCTAAATGCAGCGTCTTCGCTAAAATATCCGGAAGTTTTTGTTGGAAATCAGCGTACAGTGGAGTTAACAGGCGAAGCTTATTTCGAAGTTACAAAGAACAAAACAAAACCCTTTCATGTAAAAAGCGAAAATCAGGATGTTGAGGTAATCGGTACACATTTTAATATTAATGGTTACCTGGATGATCAAACAATTAAAACAACTTTGCTGGAAGGAAGTGTAAGGGTATGCAATGCTAGTGCTGTTAAAATTTTAAAACCCGGAGAACAAGCCATTGCTGGTTTTGCGAAAAATTCAATGATCAACATATCATCTGATGTAGATACAAATGATGAAATAGCCTGGAAAAACGGCCTTTTTCAATTCAATGACGCTGATTTGAAAATTATTTTAAATCAATTAGAACGCTGGTACGATATCAAAATCGACTATTCATCGATTCCTAAAAAAAGGTACAATGGTATGGTGCCTAGAAAATCGAGGTTATCTGAAGTTTTAAGAATGCTGGAAAAAACAGGTAACATCCAATTTGAACTTTTAGAAGGTCGCCAGTTAAAAGTGATCTCACAGAAGAAATAGTACATAATAATCGGCTTATCCGCCACCAAACAATAACTAATCAATTTAACTTAAACCCAACTGAATGTATGAATCTTTACACTCGAAGTAGTCATCTCGCGGCCGGAAAACCAAAGGGCTTTACTACCAATTACTTAAACCAACAATTTATTAGGGCTATGAAAATTTTTATTTTTCTAATGACTGTTTTATGCATTCAGGTAAGTGCTGCTGCATTTTCTCAACGCATTAATATTAGTCAAAAGAACGTGCCATTGGTACGGCAATTTCTGTAACAGATGCCAATGGAAATTTCATCATCAGAAATGTAGATGAAAATGCAACTTTGGTTATTTCTTATATTGGTTATACGGATAGGGAAGTAGCAGCAAAAGCACAATTGGGTTCGTTGAAGCTAACACCATCTGCCGGAACGCTAAGCGATGTTGTGGTGACTGGTTATACAAATTACACCAAAACACAATCTGCCGCGGCGAGTTCTTTGGTTAGCGCTGAAAAAATTAATACCGTTCCGGGCTTAACTGTTGATCAGATTTTACAGGGTCGCGTTCCGGGAATGAGCGTTATTTCTACTTCGGGACAGCCAGGCCAAAGTGCATCAGTGGTAATTCGTGGTATTGGCAGCGTAAATGGTTCATCTACGCCACTGTTTGTTTTAGATGGTGTGCCAATCGAAGCAGGTTATTTTCAAACCATCAACCCTGAAGATATTGAATCTGCAACGGTTTTGAAAGATGCATCAGCAAAAGCATTATACGGTTCAAGAGGATCAAATGGTGTAATTGTGCTGACTACCAAAAAAGGAAAGGCCGGTAAAATTGCCGTAAATTACACTTCGCAATATGGTTTTTCTAACCTAAGCAGACCAAATTTCGAAATGATGAACACTTCACAGCGTTTGCAGTTCGAAGAGGAAATTGGAGCAAGTTTTGGCCGTAACATTGGGCCAGGATGGACGTATTCTCCAAAAAACCCAACTTACGCAGCAGGAACGGCAGCATCTCGTGCCCGTGCTGATTATATTATCGACAGTTTAAAACAAATAAATACCGATTGGAGAGATATTTTCTTCCAACGCGGTAAATTCCAGGAACAGCAAGTGAGTATTAGCGGTGGAAATGAGAAATTACGTTTTTATAACTCATTGAACTATTACAGCCAGGAAGGTGTTGCAAAACGTACAGGATTAGACCGCTACTCATTGAGAAGTAATTTAGATTTCAATGATGGTAAATTCAGCGGGAGCACAAACTTATCTATCGGTTATTCGCAATCTAGCTTTACTGAAGGCGAGGGTGGTACTGGAGCAGGTACAGCTATGGCTTCTGTTTATTATGCTTTGCCTTACGAAAATCCTTATGCTTCTGATGGTACCCTGGTACATCCGGGAAACAGATCTCAATATTTTATTTTAGATCAGCGTGAAGGTAGTCAGGCTTTAGAACGTTTGTTAAACTCTTCTGATAAAACAGAACAGTTTAAATCAATCATCAGCACCAATTTTGCTTACCAGATTTTACCAGAATTAAAGATTACAACCAGGGCAGGTATTGATTATCGTCAATCTACCGACCAGCAATTTGTTAATCCTGATTCTTATTATGGATCAAGAAGTGTGGCAAACACTCTAGGTGGCAAAGGCCGTTTAACGGATGCAAGCAGAAGAAATTTCAATATCATTTCAACTACAGGTTTAACTTACGCGGAGAAATTCAATGAAGTGCATGATTTTGAGGCTTCTGCTTTCTATGAGTACGTTTACAACAATTACAATTCTTTCGGTTTTAGCGCTTATGGCATCGATGGTCGTTTACCAGAAACACCAGCAGGTGCAACAAATGGTAGTGCAACATTTTTACCGAGCACCACTGGTGGCAAAACTAAAAATGCTTTGGCATCTATCATGGGTGTAGCCAGATATACTTACAACGATAAATATACCATAACAGGAAGTTACCGTTACGATGGATCGACCAGAGTGGCACCAGAAAATAAATGGCATGGTTTCTATTCATTTGGTGCAAACTGGAATGTTAAAGGCGAAGAGTTCTTAAAGAACAATGAGTTGATTAACGATTTACGTTTAAGAGCAAGTTATGGTATTACGGCAAGTCCTTTCGGTGGCGATTTCTTGTATTTACCAACCTACGCAGTAAATACTTCTTA